>NZ_JAPCIV010000020.1:0-100151 GCF_027707585.1 Aeromonas sp. QDB39
AACCAGATAATCCGATGAGATGCCGGTTTGCCTCACTCTCATGCAAAGGTAAGATCAACCATTTAATCCGCTTACCCTTCAAATTCACGGCATATCAGGGGACGGGCTTCATGGATGGGGCACATCATCGCGGGAGTGCTCGCCCATCGGTCAGTTGAGCTTGATAAACCACTTGTCCCGCTCGTCGACGCAGTCGGGCTCGCCCATTTCAAATTCACGGCATATCAAGGGGCGGACTTCGTAGATGCGGCACATCATGGTGTTGCGGTCGAGCGCCGCGCACCAGCCATCTTCCAGTCGGTGCATCACCGGCACTTCACCTTCCCGCTCTTCCACATAGCGATCCGGTACGCCGGTATCGGTAAACAGCATCACCTCGAGGCGGCAGCAGCAGGCTTCGCAGTTCTGGCAGCTCACTTCGGGTCGGGTTGTCTGGGTCATGGCATCTGCCTTGTTCTCATGGGCACGGATAAATATGAAACAGGCGCCGAACCGGCGCCTGTGTCGTGAACCTTAGCCCAGCTTGCGAGCGCGGTAGCTGCGCCCCTTGATCTTGCCTTCCTGCAGCCGCTTGAGGGCGGCGCTCGCCACCTGGCGCTTCACCGCCACGTAGGAGTACTGCTCGGAAATCTGGATCTTGCCCACATCGGCCCCGGCAATGCCGCCTTCGCCAGTCAGGGCGCCGAGGATGTCACCGGCGCGCACCTTGCTCTTGCGGCCCGCATCGATGGAGAGGGTCACCATCTGCGGTGCAATCGGCTTGATGTCGCGGCCGATCCCGGCCAGATCCCCTTGCGGAATGGGGGCCTGCTGGTACTCCTCGATGAAGTTGACGCGCTGGGCCTCGTTCGGCTGGTAGAGGCTCAGGGCCAGGCCTTGCTGGCCGGCGCGGCCGGTACGACCGATCCGGTGCACGTGCACCTCGGGGTCGTAGGTCAGCTCGTAGTTGATGACGGCGCCCAGCTCCTTGATGTCGAGGCCGCGGGCAGCCACGTCGGTGGCCACCAGGATGGTGGCGCTGCCGTTGGCGAAACGCACCAGTACCTGATCCCGCTCGCGCTGTTCCAGGTCGCCGTTCAGCGCCAGCGCCGAGAAGCCCTTGGCGGCCAGGTGGTCGGCCACGTCGTTGCAGGCGCGCTTGGTGTTGCAGAACACCACGCAGGAGCTCGGCTGATAGTGGCTGAGCAACCAGCCGAGGGCGTCGAGGCGCTGGCCGGCCGGCACTTCATACAGCTTCTGCTCGATGGCGCTGTCTTCGTGCAGGGACTCCACGCTCACCTCGACCGGGTTGCGCTGCACACCGCGGCTCATCTGGGCGATCCCCTCCGGATAGGTGGCGGAGAACAGCAGGGTCTGGCGGTCGCGCGGGGCGTGGCTGATGACCCGGTTGATGTCTTCGCCAAAGCCCATGTCCAGCATGCGATCCGCTTCGTCCAGCACCAGCGTCTTGAGGCCGTCCAGCTCGAGGGTGCCCTGCTCCAGGTGCTTGAGGATCCGGCCCGGGGTGCCGACGGCGATGTGGGCGCCAAAGCTCAGGGTGGCGGATTGCGGTGCGGTCGGGGTGCCGCCGCACAGGGTGACCAGCTTGACGTTGGGCAGGGTACGGGCAAGACGGCGGATCTCGGTGGCAACCTGATCGGCCAGCTCGCGGGTCGGACAGAGCACCAGCGCCTGCACCTCGAGCCGGTTGACATCGAGGTTGGCAAGCAGGCCGAGGCCGAAGGCGGCGGTCTTGCCGCTGCCGGTTTTTGCCTTGGCGATCAGGTCTTTGCCATCGAGTACCAGGGGCAGGCTCTGGGCCTGGATCGGGGTCATCTGCAGATAACCCAGGCTGGCGAGGTTGTCCTGCAGGGCGGGGGAGAGGTTCAGGCTGCTAAATTCGTTGTTCACAAAAAGACTCTATATCGGAGAAAACGGGCTGCGCCGTGCGCAAGGGCGCGCATTGTATCAGAAAGCGCTGCCGGGTGTGGCGGATTTTTGAACGACTGGACGGCGACGGTGGCGGGGCTGCGGCAGGGGAAAAACGGTGGCGGCATGTTGTCCGGCTCGTCTGAAAATACCCCACTGCCTTTCGGGAATTAGCTGAAAGAAGCCGGGCCATTCATCGCAAATAAGATAAACGTTTGTCATTTTGATTTGATTAAATAAATTCGCCGTAAATTTAACCTCACCGCTGTGACGCCATTCGCCAGGTTTTAAATAAATGTGAGAAAGCTGTGAAAATAGCCCTTTCAGACTGAGTGGTTTATTTTCAACTCTCTGTTTATTAATGATTTTTATGTTTATTGAACAATGATTAGATGCTTGCGTGAGCGTTTAATTAATTTAAAAACGTTTGTATTATCCAACATGCATATTTTTACCGCAGATTGTGATGGCTATCTGATTTTTAAATATGCAAATGTCTATGATGGCGCCGGTCAAAAAATTACAAATTACTCAGGTGCTACTGGTATGGAATACGTTCACTTTGTGCTCGGACTCGTGATGGTCCTCGCTCTTGCTTTGCTGGCCAACCGCCACAACTGGAAACAGATCAAACTGCGTTATATCGGTCAACTGCTGGTGGTCGAACTGGCGCTGGCCTGGTTCATGCTGAACTCCGAAGTGGGTCTGGCGGTGGTGGGTGGCTTCGCGGCCGGCTTCACCAAGTTGATGGAGTTTGCCAAACAGGGTACCGACTTCGTGTTCGGCGGCCTGGTCAATGAAGGGGCCTTCTCCTTCTTCCTGATGGTACTGATGCCCATCGTCTTCATCTCCGTGCTGATCGGTATCCTGCAGTACATTCGTCTGCTGCCGCTGGTGATCCGCGGCATCGGTACCGTGCTGGCCAAGATCAACGGCATGGGCAAGCTGGAGTCCTTCAACGCCATCAGCTCCATGATCGTCGGCCAGTCCGAGAACTTCATCGCGCTCAAGAACATCCTGCCGCACCTGAACGAGAAGCAGATGTACACCCTGGCCGCCACTGCCATGTCCACCGTCTCCATGTCCATCGTCGGTGCCTACATGCAGCTGATCGAGCCGCGCTACGTGGTGGCCGCGCTGGTGCTCAACATGTTCAGCACCTTCATCGTGCTGTCGCTGATCAACCCCTACGAGCCGGACAATACCGTGACCGACGCCAAGGCGCTGGCCGAAGGTGACGAGCACCACAGCCCGAAGAAAGAGAACTTCTTCGAGATGCTGGGCGAGTACATCATGGCCGGTTTCACCGTGGCGGTCATCGTGGGTGCCATGCTGGTCGGCTTCATCGCCCTGATTGCTCTCATCAACTACCTGTTCGAGATGGCATTCGGTGTCAACTTCCAGTTCGTCATGGGCTACCTCTTCTACCCGATCGCCTGGATCCTGGGCATCCCGAGTGGTGAAGCGCTGCAAGCCGGCTCCATCATGGCGACCAAGCTGGTGACCAACGAGTTCGTGGCCATGATGGACTTGGGCAAGATCGCGGCCCAGCTCTCTCCGCGCACCATCGGCATCCTCTCCATCTTCATGGTGTCGTTCGCCAACTTCAGCTCCATCGGCATCATCGCCGGTGCGGTGAAGGCGCTGAACGAAGAGAAGGGCAACATGGTCTCCCGCTTCGGTCTGAAGCTGGTGTACGGCTCCACCCTGGTGAGCCTGCTCTCCGCCGTGATTGCCGGTGTGATGCTGTAATACCGCCACCCGCTCTCACCATGACAAACCCCTGCCTCGGCAGGGGTTTGTTTTTTTGGGCAACAGCAGGCGCTAGCTGGCCTGACGGAGCGCTAGCCTGGCCAGTGGGCCCAGTAACCGGCGGCCAGCAGGGTGAGAGTGCAAAAGCCGGTCTCGACGGCGCCGCCGCTTTTGAGCGGCCAGCCCGGCAGCCGGTAGCGGCGCTTGCTGGGCCACAGCAGCGGAATGCCGGCCGGGGTGAGCCAGTCTCCCAGCAGGTGGCTGAGGTAGCCGATGATAAGGGCATCCTTGACGCCGGTGGGCAGCAGGGCGGGAGCCAGGCTCTGATCCAGTCCCCAGATGGCGGCGGCCACCGCCAGCAGGCTGTGGGTGAAGCCGCGATGGCCGAACAGCCGCGACAAGGGTTTGGAAATCCAGGGCAGGCGTTGCCCCAGCACCGACTTGGGGTGGTCGAGGTCCGGCAGCAGGGCGCTGGCCAGTGCGGCAGGAATGGTGTGCCACAGGCTGGCGTCGGCCAGGGCCGGCGTCAGCTGGAGTTTGTGGGCGAGCAGGGTGCAGGTAACGGAGAAGAGCAGGTGCCCTTGGGCGGTCATGATGGCTACGACATGGGGAAAATGGCGGCGCATCTTACCAGTGTCGCGGGCCATTGCAGCAAAAAACCGGGGCCCGAGGGGCAGCCCGGTCATTAACTGCGCGGATCTTCCACCTTGGCGTCGGCAGGCACCCGTTTTTTGCCCAGCACCATGGCGCGCACCAGGTCGCTGCGGGTGAGGCGATCGGTCAGGATCACCACGGCCGCATGGACGCCGACGGCGGCCATCAGGGTGTTGGCAATGATGCCGTGCAGCTCCTCCATCCAGTCCTCGCCCCAGAAGGCATCCCAGGTGGTGAGCCAGCCGGTGACGACGGTGCCGACCAGCGACAGCAGCAGCAGCCAGATCATCAGGGCGCCGACTGGGTTGTGGCCGAGGTAGTAGGGGTGACGCCTCTGGGCCAGTTGACGCAGGTAGTAGCGAACCCGGGCCGGGGTCGGCCACCACTGGCCGAAGCGGGCGTAATGGGGACCGACCAGCCCCCACAGCAGGCGGATGATCAGCAGGATGCCCACTGTGTAGCCGGCATATTTGTGGGGCCTGCTGCCCTCTTCCAGCACGAAGAAGTTGAGCAGGCAGAGGGTGACGGTGGCCCAGTGAAACACCCGGATGAGGGGATCCCAGACTTTCACTTCAGACGAGGTTGTCATGGCGTGGCTCCATTAGAAGGGGCCGGCAGGAGACCGGCCCATGGCCGGATTATTCGTCGATCTCTTCTTTGACTTTCTTCAGGTCGGTCGGGTTGAAGTAGATCTCGACCTTGCGCTTCTCCTTGTCCCAACCGTAAATCTCGTAGCAGTTGGTCTTGGTGACCTTGAACTTCTTGATGTCGTAGCCCATCGCCTTGATCTGCTGCTGGGCGTCGGCTTCGCTCATCCACTTGCTCTTGTCGGCCTGGGTACATTGGGGATCGGCCAGGGCTGCGCCGCTCAACAGGGGGATCAGTAACAACAGGGGGGTCAGTTTCATTGCTTGCTCCTTGCGGGTGGTTGGGTCAACAGCCACAAGGTTAGTTCACCTGCCTTAAGAAAGAATTAAGCGCAAAGGGAAATGAATGGGTCTCCCCGGCGGCCGGCCGGGGAGGGAGCATCAACTCAGCTTGCCCCGGATGAGCCACTTGTCGAGGGCGTTGGCGAAGCGCTGCTTGTCGGCCGCGTTGAGGGGGGCCGGGCCGCCGGTCTGCACCCCGGCCGAGCGCAGCTCCTCCATGAAGTTGCGCATGCCGAGCCGCGCCTTGATGGTCTCGCGGGTGTAGATCTCGCCGCGGGGATTGAGCGCCTCGCCGCCGGCATCGATCACCCAGGAGGCGAGCGGAATGTCGCCGGTGATCACCAGATCGCCGGGTTTGACCTGCTGGGCGATGACATGATCTGCCACATCGAAGCCCTTCTCCACCTGCTGGGTCTTGATGAAGGGGGAAGGGGGCACCCGCAGCCCCTGATTGGCCACTAGCGTGGTCACCACCTGGGCACGGTGGGCGGCGCGGTAAAGGATCTCCTTGACCGGAATGGGGCAGGCATCGGCATCGACCCAGATGGGCATGGCAGGGCTTCCTGTGTCTGAAACGAGTGGCGCATCTTAACACGGCCGGCGTGGGGCGGCTGCCCCGGGGCTGAGTCGGGCCCGGCTTTGGTGTAAGCTGGGCCGATGAACATGAGCGAAAAGGACGAGCAGATGGATCGGGTGCCCAGTGACGTAATTTATGGCCTGACCCTGGATGGCAGGGGTGGCATGCAGCCACTGGTGGCGGGCAGCGAGATACCGGCGCAGCAGCCGGGCTGGCTGCATCTGGACTACGGCAATCCGGAGGCAGCGCGCTGGCTGTTGCAGACCCCGCTGCTCAATGATGCGGCGCGCGAGTCGCTGCTCGGCCAGAGCAATCGCCCCAAGCTGGTCCGGATGGGCGAGACGGTGCTGCTGATCCTGCGCGGCATCAACCACAACAAGGACCACAGACCGGAAGAGATGGTGGCGCTGCGCATCTTCATCACCCCGGATCTCATCATCAGCAGCCGGCGCCGGCCGTTGCTGTCGGAGCAGGACGTGTTCAACCAGCTCAAGCTGGGGGGCGGCGCCGATACCCCGGCCGACTGGCTGGTGGAGATCTGCGACGCCCTGACCGACCGGGCCGGGGAGTTCGTCGAGGAGCTGCACGATCAGATCCTGGATCTGGAGGAGATGGTGCTGATGCGCGACCTGCCCGCCAACGGCCGGCTGGCGCTGATCCGCAAGCAGCTCATCATGATCCGCCGCTACCTCTCGCCGCAGCGGGATCTGGTGGCGCGCCTCGCCAACGAGAAGATCAGCTGGCTGGATGAAGATGACCGGCGGCGTCTGCTGGACATCGCCGACCGGCTGCGGCGCTGGCTGGACGATCTGGATGCCGGGGTGGCGCGTACCGCCGTGCTGGCGGACGAGATCAACAACCTGATGGCGGAGGCGACCAACCGCCGTGCCTACCAGATGTCGGTGATGGCGCTGCTGTTCCTGCCCGCCAGCTTCCTGACCGGCCTGTTCGGCATCAACCTGGGGGGCATTCCCGGGGCCGAGAGCCCGACCGCCTTCTGGATCTTCTGCGGCTCCCTGGTGGCGCTGGCGACCGGGCTGGCGGTCTGGCTCAAACATCGGCGCTGGTGGTAAGGAGCAGACATGACGACATGGGAATCTTTTGGCGTGACCCTGCTGTTGCTGCTGGGTCACACCCTCATTCGCGGGCTTATTCACAAGAGCCTGCTGGCGCTGGCCCAGACCCGGCAGGTGAGCGAGAACCGGGTGCTCTACGTGGAGCACGTGTTCCACTTCCTGCTCGGCTGCGCCACCCTGCTGATCCTGGCCGGGGTGTGGGGGCTCGACTTCTCGCGGCTGGTGGTGCTGGCCTCCTCCTTCTTCGCGGTGCTGGGCGTCGCCATGGTGGCGCAGTGGTCGATCCTCTCCAACATCACCGCCAGCATCACCATCTTCTTCGCCTTCCCCTACAAGATTGGCGACCGGATCCGGATCCTCGACAAGGATGACTCGGTCACCGGGGTCATCACCGAGATCGGCCTCTTCTACGTGCGGGTGCGCGATGACAACGGCGATCTGGTCACCTATCCGGCCAACCTGATCTTGCAAAAGCCGGTCAGGCGGCTGGAGGGCAAGGGGACTGAACCCCTGCAACCGGAATGAGAAAAGGCTCCCTTGGGAGCCTTTTTTGAGCCTGCCGATCCCTCAGCGTTCGAAGAAGCGATAGAGGTGCTCGACCTGGATCGGGCAATCCGCCACCAGGTGCACGTGCTGGCGGGCCTCCTCGACCGAGCCGAAGTAGCGGGGGCAGCCCAGGGTGTCGGTCATCTCGTACAGCTTGCCGTCCTGACCCCTGAACTCCACGATCCAGCCGGGCAGGATGGCGTCCTGCAGGATTTCGGCTTCCTTGAAGGCTTGCTGCTGATAGAGCTGGCGAAGTTCGCTGACTGTCATGACATCCTCCCGTGACGCTTGATGCCACTTCAAGTCTAGTGGTTGCAGTCGGGGTCGGCCGGCTCATTTGGCCGATTTGAGGTGCTCCCAGGCCCAGCGCAGGCGGATGAAGGTGTCGGCATCGCCCCCGCGATCCGGGTGGTGTTGCAGCGCCAGCTGCCGCCAGCGGCGGCGGATGACATCGGGCTGTGCCCCGGCCGGCAGGGCGAACAGGGTCAGCGCCTCTGCCCTGTGTTCATCCCGCTCACAGGCCCGCCAGAAACTGCCGAGCAGCGCCTCCACCTCCTCCCGGTCGGTCTGCCAGAACACCTGCCAGTCGAGGTAGTAACTGCGCAGCGCCTCGCCCTGGGCGAGGGCGCTTGCTGCCTCGCGGGTGGCGAGCGGTTCGAGCCGGATATCCAGGGTGCTGATCACCAGCCACCACCCCTCGCCATGAAGCTCGGCCTGCAGCTGGTAGAGGGCGTTCATGATGAGGAAGTTGAGCCGAAACAGCTGCAGCTGCTCATCCCCCGGCAGAGGCGGGATGACCTCCTGGCGGCGCAGCTCGGCCAGCAGTTCGTGCACCTTGTAGCTGCCGCTTGCCTGCCGCAGCAGTGTCAGCAGTGGGGCCAGCAGCGGGTTGGGCCGGGTCTCGCTCATGGGGCGGCCGTCTCCTTCGGTGGCTGCAGGGCGATCAGCAGCTCCCCGGCCTGCGGCTCGACGGGGCCGGTGACGATGCGGGTCCGCCCCTTGCCGTCCAGCACAAACAGCGGGATGGCGCCCGGGTTGGCCTCCTGGTACTGAGCCCAGTCGAACGCCTCGCTCAGCCGGGTCGCCTTGATCTGGCCGCCCCGGCTCAGCAGGCCGCTCAACCGGGCGTAGTTGATGTCGGGACCGAACAGGTTCTGGCGGGCGCGGAAGGTGGCGCTCTCCCGATTGGCCTTGCCGTGCTGCTCGCTGGAGCGCAGGGAGTAGACCTGCTCCTCGCCGTAGAGGTGGGCGAAGTGCAGCACGCCGAGGGCGTTGTTGTGGCGGTTGGGGGAGAGCGCCAGCACTGTGCTGATGCTGGTGAGCGGCAGGTGCAGCTCGGCGTGTTCGGATTGCGGATTGCCGAAGTAGCAGGGCAGGTTGCTCATCCGTGCCTGACGGCAGAACTCCCAGGCCGGATCGCAGAGCTGGACCGGCACCCCCTGATCCGCCAGTGCCCGGCCGATGGCCCGCGCCACCGAGTTGGCCCCGATGATGAGCCAGGTATTGGGTGCACTCTGGCGCATCTTGAGCAGACCGGCCAGCGGCGCCGAGGTGAGGCTCTGCAGCACCACGGTGGAGATGATCACCGCAAACACCAGCGGCACCAGCTTGTCGGCATCGGGAATGCCGGCCTGGTGCAGGCTGATGGCGAAGGAGGCGCTGACCGCCGCCGCCACTATGCCGCGCGGTGCAATCCAGCCGAGCAGGGCGCGGGCCTGCCAGGAGAGATCCGATCCCCAGGTGGAGACCAGGATGCAGAGCGGGCGCGCCACGAACTGCACCACGCACAGCAGCGCCAGCACCATGGGGCCGAGCTGCCAGAGCTGGGCCAGATCGAGGCGGGCCGCCAGCAGGATGAACAGGGAGGAGATGAGGATGACGGCGAGATCCTCCTTGAAGGCCAGCACCTCCTCCAGATCCAGCCCCTCCTGATTGGCGAGCCAGATGCCGAACACGGTGACCGCCAGCAGGCCGGATTCGTGGCTGAGCCAGTTGGAGAGGCTGAAGGTGACCAGCACCAGCGCCAGCACGCCGAACTTGTGCAGGCTGACCGGCAGCCAGTCCTTGCGGATCAGCAGAGTGGTGAGCCAGCCGGCACCGACCCCGATGAGCGAGCCCACCCCCACCGTCTTGGCCAGCGCCAGCAGGGTGTGGCCGATGAGATCACCCTGGCTGCCGAGGCGCACCGCCTCGAACACCAGCACCGCAAACAGGGCGCCGATGGGATCGATGACGATCCCTTCCCAGCGCAGGATGCGGTCTACCTCCCGGGTCGGGCGGATCACGTTGAGCATGGGAGCGACCACGGTGGGGCCCGTCACCACCAGCACGGCGCCGAGCACCATGGCGACCCGCCAGTCCAGTCCCAGCAGGAAGTAACCGGCGCTGCCGATGACGGCGAAACTGGCTAGCATGCCCACCGAGCAGAGGTTGCGCACCACCTTGCCGATCCCCTTGAGCTCGGCCAGGTGCAGGGTGAGCGCCCCCTCGAACAGGATGATGGCGACCGACAGGGAGACCAGCGGAAACAGCAGGTCGCCGAGCAGGGCGTCGGGGTCGAGCAGGCCGCTGACCGGGCCCAGCAGCAGGCCGGTGAGCAGCAGAAACAGGATGGCGGGCACCCGCAGCGACCAGGCCAGCCACTGGGCCAGCACTGAGACCAGGGCGATCCCGGCCAGGGAGAGAGCAATCATGCAGACCTCGATTAAGGCGATGAACCTGGAGGAAGTGTAGTGGGGAAGATGGTCAGATTGACACCAGCCGGCGGCGGGAACAAGGGGGGGAGCGGATCGCGCGACAGCGGTCGTCACGGGGGCATGGCCGCGGGAGAGGGGCAGGGGCAGGGTGTGGCCGCTGGCTGCGGCCACCAGCCGGATTAGATGGGACTCTCTTTGTGGAGTTCGGTGACGCAGTCGGCCACCGCCAGCACCAGCGCCGAGCGCACCACCTGATCGAGCCGGTTCAGCTGCATCTGGTAGAAGGGCCAGTCCTCCTCGTTGGCGGGGGCCTCCTGCGGCATCATGCCGCCCTGGCTGACGCCGTGCAGGCGTGCCAGCAGATCGCGGATGGGCTTGTCGCTGAAACGGTAATCCTTGGGGTCGCGCACCAGAAAATCGCGGATCTTCAAGTAAGCCTCGAGATCCTGATAGCGTTCGAGAGAGATGAGGCCGAGGGCGAAGATGAGCTTGAGGCGCACCTCCAGCTGGCCGAGAGGGCCGCTCTGGTTGAGCAGGGGTTCGATGGCGTATTTGACGGCATACTCCTCCTGACGAAACGCGCGTCGCATCAGAGAGTCGACCGCCTCTTCCAGGATGGTCACGACCTCGAGAAAGAAGCCGCGAGGGCCATCCTGCTCGTTCAATCGCTCCAGTACTTCATCTTCCTGGTGTGTGGTCATAAGTGCATTGGGTCCAGCTGACAGGGAGAGAGTGGGCCTCTCTCCCGGTTTTTATCGTGTGAGGCGCTTTGGTGGCCGGCCCGGGTGGGCCGGCGGCGACGGCGCCTCATCAGGTCACTTCAAATTGCCATAACGGGTGACGATGGCGCTGACGATGTCGCTGTCGGCAGCCAGGCCGGTGATGCGAGCCAGAGCCTGGGCCGGGCCCAGCTCCGCCAGCAGCTGTTGCAGCTCCACCGCCTGCGGGTCATCGGCGTTGCGATAGTGCAGCGCCGCGGCGATCCCCTCCTGCAGGTGATCGCTGGGCAGGCCGTACTCCAGGGTGCCGAGCAGCGGCTTCACCAGCCGATCCCCCGCCGCCAGCTTGCGCAGCGGCTGACGGCCGACCCGGTCAATTTCATCCACCAGATAAGGGTTGGCGAAGCGGGCCAGGATCTTCTCGATATAGGCGGCGTGCAGACGCGGGTCGAAACCGTAGCGTTGTACCAGCACGGCGCCGCTCTCCTCCATGGCGCGGCGCACCTTGCTGCGGATCAGCGGATCCTCGATCGCCTCGCGGATGGTGCGATAGCCCCTCAGCTTGCCGAGGTAGGCGGTGACGATATGGCCGGTGTTGAGGGTGAACAGCTTGCGCTCGACGAAGGCCATCAGGTTGTCGGTGGGCTCCATGCCCGCCACCTGCGGCAGCTCGCCCTTGAACTGGGTCTGGTCGACGATCCACTCGCTGAAGCTCTCCACCGTCACTTCCAGCGGATCATCGTTGGCCGCCGCCGGCGGAACGATGCGATCCACCGCCGAGTCGACGAAGCCGATGCAGGCGTCGAGGGTGGCATGATACGCGACCGGCAGGTACTTGAGTACCTCCTGCTTGAGATGGCTGGTGCCGCGCACCATGTTCTCGCAGGCGATGACGTTGAGCGGTGTCAGGTTGCCGGCATCGAAGCGGGCCTGCAGCCCCTTGGCCAGGGTGCTGGCAATCTTGTCCAGGATGTTGGGGCCGACCGCGGTGGTGACCAGATCGGCGGTGATGATGCGGGCGATCACCTCGTGACCGGCGGAGCTCACCGCCGCCACGTTGCGCACCACGTCCAGCTTCTGATCCGCTCCCACCACGTGCACCTTGTACTCCTGGCGGTGGTTGAGCTGGTCGATCAGGGTCTCGTTGACGTCGGCGAAAGTGACCTGGTGGCTGGCGTCAGCCAGCAGTTTTCCAATGAAGCCGCGACCGATGTTGCCAGCACCAAAATGCAATGTTTTCATGATATTAACCTCTTGAACCAAAGACGATGAAGGACGATCAGGCAGCCTGTTCGGCACCCAGCAAATCCAGGAACTCCTGGGGATCCTGGGTGCTGGCCAGCCGGTCGATGAGGCCGGGTTCGTCCAGTGCATTGGTCAGGCGGGTTATCACCTGCATGTGTTCGTCGTTGCGGGCGGCGATGCCGATCACCAGCCGCGCCACTTCATCGGCCGCCTCGCCGAAGGCGACCCCGGCCGGGTATTGGCAGATGACGATGCCGGTGCGCTTCACAAACTCCTTGGCGGCGATGGTGCCGTGCGGCACGGCGATGGATTCGCCGAGGTAGGTGGAGACCAGCTGTTCGCGCTCCAGCATGGCGTTGACGTAGTCGGGCGCCACGTAACCCCGCTCTGCCAGCAGCTTGCCGGCAGCCCGGATGGCGGCCTCCTTGTTGTCGGCCTTGAGCCCCAGATGCACGTCATGACGGCTCAGGGTGAACACTTCGGCGGCCTGCGGCTCGTAGCTGTCGTCGTTGGCGGCCACCAGCAGCTGCGGGTTGGCTACGTCATCGTTGGCGGCCTGGGTCAGGCTCTGTACCAGCTCCTGATAGAGACCGTTGTCGAGGAAGTTGGTGAGCGAGATGTGGTGGGCGTGCGGCGCGTGGCGACGGGCCCGCTCGGTCAGATCCTTGTGGGTGATGACCCAGTCCACCTGATCGTCGAGCTGATCGATGGCGCGGTTGGTGACGCTGATGTCGAGGCCGGCGGCCTGCACCCGCTTGCGCAGCAGGCCAGCGCCCATGGCGCTGGAGCCCATGCCCGCATCGCAGGCGACCACGATGTTGCGCACTGCCATCAGTTCACCGCCCGGCTTCTTGGCCGCAGCGGTCTCGGGCTTGGCACCCTTCATGGCTTTCATCTTGCGGGTGGCTTCACCGAGGGCATCGGCCTCGTCGGCTTCCGGCTGCTGGGCACGCACGAACACGGCGGCGACCAGGAAGGAGACGGTGGTGGAAGCGACGATGGAGAGCAGCACCCCGATGAGGGAGGCTTTCGGCGTCATCAACAGCACGGCGAAGATGGAACCCGGTGAGGCGGGGGAGACCAGACCTGCGTTGAACAGGGTCAGGGTGAACACCCCGGTCATGCCGCCGGCGATCACCGCCAGGATGAGGCGCGGGTTCATCAGCACGTACGGGAAGTAGATCTCGTGGATGCCGCCGAAGAAGTGAATGATGGAGGCACCGGCAGCGGACTGCTTGGCGGCGCCGCGACCGAACACCATGTAGGCCAGCAGCACGCCCATGCCCGGGCCCGGGTTCGCTTCGATCAGGAAGAAGATGGAGCGGCCGTGCTCGGTGGCCTGCTGGATCCCCAGCGGCGAGAAGATGCCGTGGTTGATGGCGTTGTTGAGGAACAGGATCTTGGCCGGCTCGACGAAGATGGAGGTGAGCGGCAGCAGGTTATTGTCCACCAGGAAGCCGACGCCACCGGCCAGTACGCCGGAGAGCACCTTGACGAAGGGGCCGATCACGAAGAAGGCGAGGATCGCCAGCAGCATGCCGATGAGGCCCGCGGAGAAGTTGTTGACCAGCATCTCGAAGCCGCTCTTGACGCGACCTTCCATCGCCTTGTCGAAACGCTTGATGGCCCAGCCACCGAGCGGGCCGACCATCATGGCGCCCATGAACATGGGAATGTCGGTGCCCACGATGACGCCCATGGTGGTGATGGCACCGACCACGCCGCCGCGCTCACCGCCCATCAGCTTGCCGCCGGTGTAGCCAATCAGCAGCGGCAGCAGGTAGGTGATCATGGGACCGACCAGCTTGGCCAAGGTTTCGCTCGGCAGCCAGCCGGTGGGGATGAAGAGGGCGGTAATAAAGCCCCAGGCGATGAAGGCGCCTATGTTGGGCATGACCATATTGGACAGGAAGCGTCCAAAATTCTGTATCTTGACTTTGGTATCCGGTGATAACATGTCGGGACCCCGTTTTAAGCCTGTTTGATTAAAAGTGGTAGTCGGGCTGGCCGGTTTTGCCGAACCGCCATCCCTGTCGTCTAAGCAACTTCAATCTACCAGCTTGTGATCAAATTAGGCTGAAAACGGGGTGTCTTGTGACGCAGCTCTCAAATACCCCGACCTCCCCCCTCCCTTCATAGTGATATTGATCACATTCACTCTCTGTATTTCGGCTACATTTCGATCTTTGCTGCCGCCAGCATCGTTTTTATGTGACACAAATCACCATTTGCTGTTTGCGCAAACCTGATGTCAATGTGATCCATTTCTCATTTCTATTATTTGTATTCAATTGGAGCAATTTTCCTGACCTGAAAACTGAGGGTATTGACGATGGATTGCTTGAATCCACATTCAAATAACCAATGAATCAATTATTTTGTAACCCACTTTCAGTTTTTCATGATCTCCTTCAGCCGCAGAGCCGACGCATCAGCCACTCCAGCGGGCCTCGCTCGAAGCGCTGACTCCAGAGATTGGCAAACAGCAGCGCCGCCAGGGCGAAGAGGCTGGCGGCCAGCACCACCTCGGGCAGATCCTGCCCCTGCAGCCAGCCGATGGCCTCCAGTACCCCCATGCCGAGCATGATGTGGGCCAGATAGAGGGTCAGGGTCTGCCGGCCGACCGGCAGCCACACTCGCCACCAGCTGGCCTCGGGCAGGGCGCGTCCCAGCCAGAGGCAGAGGGCGATCAGGGTGCTGGCCGCGCCCATGCCGAACAGCAGGTAGAGCGGCGCCGGGGGAATGGGCTGGGTCGCCAGCAGTGGCGCCAGCTCGGGGTTCGGCAAGAGGGTCGGCAACCAGAGCGACAGCCCCTTGGCCAGCGCCATGGCACTCACCCCGCCGGCCAGCAGCCAGCGCTGGGTGACCGGATTGGCCAGAGACTGACGGCTCAGCCAGAGGCCGTAGAGCAGAAAGCCCAGCCAGGGCACCACCGGGTGCCAGCCGTTGAACAGCAGATTGCGGATGAAGCCGGCCAGGGTCCAGAACTCGGGATAGCTGAAGCTGTGCCACTGCCAACCCCGATCGTAATCGAGCAGGAACAGCAGGCCGACGAAGCTTGCCGCCAGCAGCGGGATCAGGGCCAGCAGCCAGGGGGAGGGAAGCCGGAGACAGCAGGCTCCCAGCAGGAAGTAGACGGCGTAGTAGTGGATGATGTCGGCCGGAAACACCAGGTAGTTGAGCAGCCCCACGATCAGCAGGAACAGGGCCCGCCTGGCGGTGTGGCTCATGGCCGCCGACCACGCCAGCTTGCGGGTCGACAGCCCCAGCCCGATGCCGGCCAGCACCACGAAGCTGGCGGCGGAGCGCCCTTCCAGTGCGTCCAGCAGGGGCTTGAGCCAGGTCGGCCCGCCTGCCAACACCCCCATGGCGATGCGAAAATTCACCAGCACCATGCCGAGCAGGGCCATGGCACGGGCCAGATCCAGTCCTTCCAGTCGATTGTGCGGGGTCGTCATGGTGGTGACTCCTTGGAGTGATCAGCAGGCCGGACCCAACAACTGGTCCAGCAGGGACGGCAACCTTTGTTCCACCGGTGCCTGCTCTGGATGCAGGGCCAGGGCGTGGCGCACCGCCTGTCCCTCCAGTGCGTCCAGCAACAGCTGGGCCGTGAGATCCGGTTGCAGGTGTGCAGCCAGCTCCCCCGCCTGCTGGCCACGGCGCACCGTCGCCGCCAGGGCATCGCACAGCTGGCGCTGGTTGCTGGCGAAGGTGGCGGCCATCTCGGGGTGGCGGGTCAGCTCGGCCAGGATCTCGGTGCCGAGCAGCAGGTTCTCCGGGGTCAGCGACCAGGCGAGGTAGCCGGCGGCGAAGCGGGCCAGCGCCGCCCGGGCCGGCCCCTGGACCAGCTCATCCAGCAGGGGTTGCAGCTCGGCCGCCTCCAGCGAGGCGATCAGGGCGATCAGCTCCTCCTTGCGGGCGAAGTGGTTGTAGAGGTTGCCGAGGCTCACCCCGGCGGCGGCGGCGATGTCGCGCATGCCGGTCTGGTGGAAGCCTTGCTCGATGAAGCAGCCGAGCGCCGCCTGGATGATCTGTTCGCGTCGCTGCTCCAGCCGCAGGTTGTTGGTGGTCATGGGGATGCCTCTTGCCTGAAAATTTACCATGAGCGAACGTTCGTTCATTAATTTGTGGGTTCACTCTATGCCCGTAACGAGCAACTGGCAAGCTCGGCGCGTACAAAAAATGATCGGCGGACTCAGCGGGTGGCATGGTCCAATAAAAAAGCCCGCAGAGTGCGGGCTTTTTACAAGGTGGGTAGGCCTGGCTTATTCGGCCTTGGGGGCCTCGTCGGCAGGCGCGGCATCGGCCTCGCTGGTGGGGGCGACCGGCGCCGGGCCGGGCACCAGCTCCACCGCCGGCTTGGCGATGAGGGAGCGGGTCTCTTCCACCGCTTCGGTCAGCTTGACCTCGATGATCTGGCCGAGCTCGTAGACCACCTCGGTCTTGTCCAGATAGACGCGGCCGTTGTCCCAGTTGCACTCCAGCCGATCCTTGTTGTCGAGGATATGGCGGGCGGGCATGAACACCACGGCACCGTTCTCGCGCAGACGCAGCTTGAGGCCGGCGCGCATCACGTCGATGATCTCGGCGTTGAACACCTTGTCGGTGCCGGCATCGGCCTTGAGGTAACGGACATAGAGCCAGTCGCCGATGTCGCGCTCCACCATGCGGTGCAGACGACGGCAGGCGGTCAGGTGCTCGGTGAGCTCTAGGTTCGGGCGCTCACCCGGGGTCTTGCCGGCGATGACGGCTTTGAGCAGGCGATGGTTGACCATGTCGCCGTACTTCCGAATAGGTGACGTCCAGGTGGCGTAAGCATCCAGCCCCAGGCCGTAGTGGGCGCCCGGCTCGGCGGACATCAGCGCATAGCTCTGGAAGCGGCGGATCTTGCCGTCCAGCCAGCGGGTGTCCAGGTTGTCGATCCAGCGGCGCAGGGCGCAGAAGCCGGACAGGCTGGCAATCTCTTCCTTCTCGAACGGGGCCTCAGCGCTTTTCAGCAGATCGATGGCGCCGTCGAGGGACTCTTCGTCAAAGCCGGTGTGGACGTTGAAGATGCCGTAGCCGACTTGCTTGCCCAGCACGCGGCCGGCACAGATGTTGGCGGCGATCATCGACTCTTCCACCATGCGGTTGGCGATGCGGCGCGGCTCGACGTGAATGGCCAGCACTTCGCCGTTCTCGCCCAGCTCGAAGTCGTAGTCGGGACGATCCGGGAACACCAGGGCATGCTCGGTACGCCAGGCAATGCGTGCCTCGGTCATCGCCTTCATCAGCGGCAGCTGGGCCAGCACGCCGGCATCGATATCCAGCTGTTTGCCGTGTTCGGCCCAGTCGGAGACGTCGTCATAGGTGAGACGGGCGTGGGAGCTGATGCGGGCGGCGAAGAACTCGGTCTCCTCCAGCAGCAGGCCATCCTCGGCGATGAGCAGACGGGCGCACAGGGTGTTGCGCTCCTCGCCCTCTTTCAGGGAGCAGAGCTCGTCGGAGAGGGTGCGCGGGATCATCGGCACGTTGCGGCCCGGCATGTAGACGGTGAAGGCGCGCTGGGCAGCTTCCTTGTCCAGCTCGCTGCCTTCGGCCACGTAGGCAGTCGGGTCGGCGATGGCCACCAGCAGCTCCCAGCCGTTGTCCAGCTTGCGGATGGCCAGGGCATCGTCCATGTCCTTGGTCTTGGCACCGTCGATGGTGAAGAAGGGGGTCGCGGTCAGATCGGTGCGCGGCAGCTCTTCCTCTTCGATCACCTTCCACTCCGGCAGATCCGCCGGCTCGACCTGGGCCAGGTTGTGGCGCGCCAGCACCACCCACCAGGGCACGTTGTGATCTTCCTGCGAGGCGATCTTCTGAGTGATCTCGGCAGAGAAGTTGCCGTCCACCAGGGCGTGACGCTTGAGGGTGGCAACCACCCAGTCCCCTTCCTTGAACTCTTTCTCGTCCAGCCCCTTCTTGACGCGGGCCTTGATGGCGTCCTTGATCAGCGGGTGATCGGCGACCACGTTGAGGCGGTCGCGGAACATCTTGACGCGGGCCACGAAGCGAGTCACCGCCTGCTCCAGCAGGGCATCCGGCTCGGCCACTTCCTTCTCTTTTTCGGTACGGATCAGGGCGCTCACCCGGTCACCGTGCATCACCTTCTTCATGTAGGGAGGCGGCACGAAATAGCTGGTCTTCTCATCGACCTCCAGGAAGCCGAAGCCCCGATCGGAGGCGCGGATAACACCCTCTTTCTTGGGGATGTTTTCGCGGATTTGTTGCTTGAGCTGGGCCAGCAGCGGATTGTCTTGGAACATAAGTGAGGAACCTGAAGTGGAAAACCTGGGTGGAGACCTGATGACGGATCGCCCAGCACTATACGTTTTTACCCCTCCAAAGCCAAGGTGAATGGCCGGTTCAGCCGGCTTGCAGTACCCGGCGACCCTGCTCGATCAGGCGCTGGGATATCTGTTTGTGCAGCCCCCGTTCCAGCACCCAGCGGTGCCAGTAGAGCCGCTCGACCAGGTGCTGGTCCGGGCTGAGATCGAGCAGGCTGCCCTCCGCCAGCTGGCGGCGGATCTGCAATTCCGGGATCAGGCAGCAGGCCAGCCCCTGTTCGGCCATGGCGACGAAGGCCTCGGACGAGCGCACCGTGTGGCAGGGGTAGCCGCCGGGTTCCAGCCCGAAGTGGCGGGCCATGTAGCTGACGTGCATGTCGTCGCGCTGATCGAAGGCCACCGCCGGTGCCTTGGCCAGCGCCGCCAGAGTCAGCCCCTGCGGGAAGTGGCGGGTGACGAAGGCGGGGCTGGCGGTGAGCAGATAGCGCATCTCGCCGAGCTCGTCGACGCAGCAGCCGGCCAGCGGCTGGCCGTGCAGGCTGACGGCGCCGAACGCCTGCCCCTCGCGCACCCGATCCAGGGTGCGGCTCTCATCATCCACCAGCAAATTCAGCTCGATGGGGTGCTGCTCCAGCAGCGGGGCCAGGGCCGGCAGAAACCAGGTAGCCAGGCTGTCGGCGTTGACGGCGATGCTGACCCGGATCGGCGCCTGCGGCTCGGCGGGGGAGAGTTCGCCGGCCAGCTCCAGCTCCAGCTGGCGCACCTGACGGTAGTGGGCCAGCAGCTTCTGCCCGAGCGCGGTGGCCTGCAGCGGCTGGCCGCGGATCAGCAGCGGCTCGGCAAACTGCTGCTCCAGCTGCTTGATGCGCTGGGAGATGGCGGACTGGGTAATGTGCAGACGCTGGGCGGCCCGCTCGAAGTTCTGCTCCTGCATCACCGCATCCAGCGCCAGCAGCAGCTTGTAATCCAACGCCTTCATCAGCATGCCTTATCAACAGAGGGAATTGAGAAGGGATGCTACTCAAGTGGTGGCGCGAGAACAACCGGGGATCGCTGAAAATGTCGGCAGACCAGGCGTGACAAGGGCTGTGGGGTCAAAGCGGATTTGTCACTGTGAGATGTGACAGTGGTGGTCAAAAGGTATTCAAGAGATACTCTTTTGCGTCCGTTTTTGCATGGGGTGGAAACGGGCCATAGCGAGAACTTTTAATCCCGGGTCTTACCCCGGGATTTTTTTGCGTTGTCTCTATTCGGTGACCAGTTCGCGCGCTTCGTCATAGGCGCCCTGCAGGGGCTGGCCGACGGCACGGGCGAAACGCTCATCCAGATGGAAGCGGATCCCGACCCCGCGCACGGCGCCCAGATCCACCGCCTGGCGGTGACCGAGCCGTTCGATGGGCAGGCCGAGACGGCGGAAGATCCGCTCCACCGGCAGGCTGACCACGGCAACCAGCTCGCGGATCCCCTGCGCCTTGGCGAAGGCATAGACCTCGCGGAAGATGATGCAGGTCAGTTCGCTGATGCCGTTGCCGAGCCGGGGAGCCCGTTCGGCATCTATGGCGAGGCGGGTCAGCTCCCACACGTCGTTGCTGCGTGGCGGGGCTTCACCGGCGAGGGCGGTGGGGAAGATGCTGGGCAGCATGTAATCCTTGGCACAGCTGAGCAGACGGATGCAGCCGCACAGGCCTTCCTCGTCTTCGATCAGCACCCAGTGGGTATCAGGGGTATCGAAACTGTCCTGCTCCAGACCACGGTGGGATTCCACATCCCAGCCGAGGCGATCGGAGAAGACGCGATTGCGAAAGCGATAAAGCTCGTTTTCTACCTCCCATCTGGGGTGTTCTTTTAATTTTCCTTTGAAAACAAGCATTCAGATGTCTCCATTTCAGTGTTCGGCGCTATAATCGAGGCCCTGGCCAGGGGGGCTAGCATATGAAACAAGACCAACTGCTTGAGTACCTCGAACATTTCACTTCGGTAACGGACGGGGATCGTTTGGCCGAGTTGATCGGTCGGTTCACGCTCGGTATGGGTTACGACTACTACCGGTTTGCGCTGATCATTCCCATGTCGATGCAAAGACCCAAGGTGGTGCTGTTCAACCAGTGCCCAGACTCCTGGGTGCAGGCCTACACGGCCAACCATATGCTGGCCTGTGATCCCATCATTCAATTGGCCCGCAAGCAGACCTTGCCCATTTACTGGAACCGGCTGGATGAGCGGGCGCGTTTTCTGCAAGAGGGCAGTCTTGACGTGATGGGGTTGGCGGCGGAGTTCGGGCTGCGCAACGGAATTTCGTTCCCGTTGCACGGTGCGGCAGGGGAGAACGGCATACTGTCGTTCATCACCGCCGAGCGGGCATCGAGCGATCTGCTGCTGGAGTCCTCGCCCATCCTCTCCTGGATGTCCAACTACATCTTCGAGGCGGCGATCCGGATTGTGCGGGTCAGTCTGCGGGAAGATGACCCTCAGGAGGCCCTGACTGACCGGGAGACCGAATGCCTGTTCTGGGCCAGTGAAGGGAAAACGTCGGGTGAAATCGCCTGCATCCTGGGGATCACGGAGCGAACCGTGAACTACCACCTCAATCAGGTCACCCGTAAAACGGGGTCGATGAATCGCTACCAGGCCATCGCCAAGGGGGTGAGCAGTGGCATTTTGCTGCCCAATCTCGAGCAGGTCGTGGTCACCAACTTCCCCAAGCTGATGCAATAAAACCCGATGATTCTCGGGGCAGAGTGATTGGCTAACAATTGTCAGATCCTGCAATTGACAGTCATGGCCGAATGGCGGCCCTTCTGCCCCGAAGGGGTTATGCCTGCTGCACGGCCATTAGCAAAACCAATGGCTCAGCAGATCAATGAATTTCTCTAAATAGAACTGCCCCCCTTATAGTGCCGTCCAATCACTCTGCTGGACGGTTCATCCATGTTTGCTACCACCCTGCAAGGCTTCACCCTCGGCCTTGCCATGATCATTCCCATCGGTGCCCAGAATGCCTTCGTGCTGAGCCGGGGCATCCACCGCAACCACCATCTGCTGACGGCGACCCTCTGCTGCCTGTGCGATCTCGTGCTGATCGGCATCGGGGTGTTTGGCGGGGCCAACCTGCTGGCGGCCAGCCCGATCGGCCTGGCCCTGCTGACCTGGGGCGGCGTGCTGTTTCTCGGCTGGTTCGGCATCCGTTCCCTGCGCAGTGCCTGGCGCGGGCAGGGAGCCAAGCTGGCGGACTCGCCCCAGTTGATGGGGGTCAAGAGCGTGCTGGCCATGACCCTCGGGGTGACCCTGCTCAACCCCCACGTCTACCTGGACACCCTGATGCTGCTCGGCTCTTTCGGCAGCCAGTTTGCCGAAGAGTTGCGGCCGGCCTTTGCGGCGGGGGCCATGCTGGCCTCGCTGGTCTGGTTCTACAGCCTGGCGTTCGGGGCGGCCGCCCTCTCGCCCTGGCTCGCTCGCGGCAGGGTTCAGCAAGCTATTGATACTATTGTTGGTTTCATCATGCTGGGGCTGGCGTTGCAGCTGGCGAGCGGGGCTCTGCTGGCGTCATAAGGCTATTTTTGTGCCGCACCTCATAAAAATTAATCCCGGCTTCATGCGCTGACATATTCGTCTGTTAAATTCCCGTCGCTGGTAAAGCGACACTCATAATAAAAGGGACAAGACAGTGAATAAAACCATGAAGCTGGGGGCTATTGCAGCCATCGTGCTGTTATCTGCCTGTAGCAATGAAAACGACAGCAAGGCGCAACCGGGTGAGGTTGCCCTGCGTCTGATCCAGACCTCCGATATCCACTCCAACGTGCTGGGCTACGACTACTACCAGAACAAGGAAGATCGCAAGTTTGGCCTCTCCCGCACCGCGCTGCTGATCCGCGCGGCCCGCGCCGAAAACCCCAACAACCTGCTGCTCGACAACGGCGACCTGATCCAGGGCACGCCGCTGGCTGACTACATCTTCGAGCAGTCCGGTGCCGGTTACCTCGACAAGCAGGCCCACCCGGTGTTCAAGGCGATGAACGAGCTCGGCTACGATGCCGGCAACCTGGGCAACCACGAATTCAACTACGGGCTGGATTACCTCACCAAGACCCTGCAGGGAGCCAAGTTCCCCTATGTGAACGCCAACGTGTTCGAGGCGGGCGCCTTCAAGCGTGATGCCAAGGGGCAAATAGACTGGAGCGGCAACAAGTTCACCCCCTACCTGCTGCTGGAGCGCAAGGTGAAGGATGACAAGGGCCAGCTGCAGACCGTCAAGGTCGGTATCCTGGGGCTGACCCCGCCGCAGGTGCTGCAGTGGGACAAGCGTCATCTGGAAGGCAAGGTGGTGGTGGCCGACATGGTCGAGACCGCCAACCACTATGTGCCCGAGCTGCGCGCCAAGGGCGCCGATATCGTGGTGGTGGTGGCCCATACCGGCATCAACGCCAGCAGCTACGAGGCCATGATGGAGAACTCCGCCTGGCACCTGGCCAAGGTGAAGGGGGTGGACGCCCTGATGCTGGGCCACGCCCACAAGAACTTCCCGGGTGACTTCCCGGATCTGCCGGAGGTGGACAACAAGGCCGGCACCCTGAGCGGCATTCCGACCGTGATGCCGGGTTACTGGGGCAACCACCTCGGCATCATCGACCTCAAGCTGGAGCAGGTGGACGGCAAGTGGCAGGTGAAACAGAGCCAGGCCAGCCTGCGCAAGATCGACTCCAGCGAGGGCAGCGCGGTGGATCAACGGGTGGTAGACCTGGTGCAGGCCGACCACGACGCCACCAACCAGTGGCTGGACGAGCCGCTCGGCAAGATCACCTCCTCCATCCACAGCTTCTTCGCCCTGGTGCAGGACGACCCTTCGGTGCAACTGGTGAGCGATGCCCAGCGCAAGCATGCCGAACAGCTGCAAAAAGACGGTCTGCTCAAGGAGTCCTACCCCATCCTGTCGGTGGCGGCGCCGTTCCGTGGCGGCCGCAACGGCATCAATGACTTCACCTACGTGGCCCAGGGCGACATCTCCCTGCGCAACGTCTCCGACCTCTACATCTATCCGAACACCCTGCAGGTGGTCGAGGTGAACGGGGCCACCGTCAAGGAGTGGCTGGAGATGAGTGCCGGCCAGTTCAACCAGATAGACACCGGCAAGACCGAGGTGCAGTGGCTGGTGAACGAGAAGTTCCCCACCTACAACTTCGACGTGATCGACGGGGTCAACTACGAGGTGGATATCACCCAGCCGGCCCGTTACAACAAGGAAGGGGCCAAGGTCAGCGACGGCCAGCGCATCAGCGGCCTCACCTTCAACGGCCAGCCCATCGATCCGGCCCAGAAGTTCTACGTGGTGACCAACAACTACCGCGCCAGCGGCGGCGGCCACTTCCCGGGCATCGACGGCAGCAACATAGTGCATGAAGACCCCTTCGAGACGCGCGAGATCATCGCCCAGTACCTGAAGGCCCAGTCTGCCGACAACCCGGCTGGCTTCAGCCCGGCGGCCAACAACAACTGGCACATGAAGGCCCTGCCGGCCAACGTGGACGTGCGGCTCTACTCCTCGCCCCGCGAGGAGGCCAAGCAGCTGGCCGGTGCGGATCTGGAGTACAAGTCCACCCTGCCGATGGATGACGCCCAGCACCCTGGCTACGCCATCTTCCGGCTGATCCGTCAGTAATTCCCGGCCGACATGGCAATAAAAAAAGCCCTCGCACTGCGAGGGCTTTTTCATGGGCGGAGGGCTTAGTTGACCACGGCCACGTTGATGGTGCCGTTGCCCTGGGTCATGCGGACCCGGGCGCCCGGCACGAAGGTGGGGCTGGCCTTTTGCACCACCACGATGGATTCGCCGTTCTCTTTCTTGATCTCGAGTTCGACGCCGTCCACCTGGTTGAGCTTGTCACCGGCCGCCTTGCCGGCTGCCGCACCCGCGATGGCGCCACCGGCTGCGGCGATGTCGCTGCCGCGCCCGCCGCCAATGGTGCTGCCGAGCAGGCCGCCGACCACGGCGCCGCCGATGGTGCCGATCAGCGAGTTCTCATCGGCCTGGATCTTGACCGGGCGAGTGGAGAGGATGGTGCCGTAGCTGACGGTCTGCACCTGCTTGGCGCGATCCTTGGTGTAGACGTCGCCGGAGTAGACGTCGCTGTTGGCACAGCCGCTGAGGGTGGTGGCGGTGGTGGTGGCCAACAGGGCGATGAGGGTAATGCGTTTCAACATGATGGGCCTCCTGGGCTGGCATCTAATCTGGTTTGTTCGGTCAGTGATTCAACTCTACGCCAACCGGATTGAGCATGAAACCAGCAAAGTGTAACCAATTATAAGGCCCGGGCCCGGCAAACCCCGTCACCGCCGGCTCAGTCGAGCCGTTTTTCCAGCAGCAGGCGATCCTCGCCCGGGCCGAAATAGTCGCGCTCCTCGGCCAGTTGCTGATAACCGAGTCGAAAGTAGAGGCGCTGGGCCGGATTGGCCGGATCCACCGTCAGTCTGACCCGCTCGATCCCCAGTGTCAGCAGTGACTGCTCCACCTGCAGCATCATGCGTTCGGCCAGGCCGAAGCCGCGCGCCTCCGGCAGCACCGCCAAGGAGAGCAGCCAGCCCTGCGACCGATCCTGTCCCAGTCCGCCCAGGGCATAGCCCAGCAGCTTGCCGTCCAGCTCGGCCACCAGCAGCAGCTCGGGCCACAGATCCATGGCCTGGCGGAAGAAGAAGCCGGGATAGACATCCTCCCCGAATACATTGACGTCGATCTGCCAGATGGCGTGCATGTCGGTGTGGCGCGCCACTCTCAAAACGGGGGGCTGGTGCATCCGGGCTCCTGTGGTGTCGTACGTGCTGCCGGGCGGCAGTCAAAAAGGAGCCACAGGGTAGTGGGCCCGCCGGACTGATGCAAGCGGGTCTGGGGCAGTGGGCAGCAGGGCAGCCCCGGCTCAGGGCGGTAGAGGACGGCTGCCCGGTCGTTTGGGGGCCTTGCGGCGGCTGTCCAGCAGGTGGCGCAGGGCCAGCCAGGGGTGATGCCACAGCATGCGCGGGCCGCTCCACTTCATCACCAGCTGGATCTGCTTGCGCATGGCCGGGGCATAGCAGTGGATGTGGCAGTTGGCACAGGTGGGCTTGTGGCCGTGACCATAGCGGCAGCGGCGCAGCCGCTGGTGGGCGAACTCCTGCAACTGCTGGCAGTGCCGGCAGGCGGGATCCTGATGATGGTGGTCGCAGTAGAGGCGGATCATGGCGCTGACCGTCTGCTGCTCCCGCTTGAGCCTGGGATGCACGGGCGCCTTGTCGGCACGGGCCGGGCGTGCGGGGTGGGAGTGATGGGTCGTCATGCAGGGCATTGTCCGGACCTGGGGCGGTGGGGTCTTGATACAGGTCAAACCAGCGGGCAAAAAAACAGGGCCCGTGGGCCCTGTTTCATCAGACAAGCAGCGTTGTCTGCGCTTAGATGAGGCTGGTTGCCTGCTCCAGCCAGGCGAGATCCTCGCCTTCCAGCAGCGGGCTCAGGCGGCGGTAGACCTCGGCGTGGTACTCGTTGATCCAGCGGAACTCGGCCGGGCTCAGCAGGCTGCGATCGATGAGGCGGGTATCGAACGGTACATAGGTCAGCCGCTCGAAGCCCAGCATCGGCAGCTCGCCGATCTGCTCCTTCTCGGTGACCACCACCAGGTTCTCGCAACGGATGCCGAAGGCATCTTCCCGGTAGTAGCCAGGTTCGTTGGAGAGCACCATGCCCGGCTGCAGGGCCACCAGGCTGCCCTTGGGGGCGATGCGCTGCGGGCCTTCGTGCACGCTGAGGAAGTGGCCGACACCGTGGCCGGTGCCGTGGTCGTAGTTGTAACCGGCTTGCCACAGCGGCTGGCGGGCCAGCACGTCGAGCTGGATGCCGGCGGTGCCGCGCGGGAAGCGGGCCTGATCCAGCGCGATGTGACCCTGCAGTACCCGGGTGAACATTGCCTTGTGCTCGTCGGTCAGCTCACCCACCTTGAGGGTGCGGGTGATGTCGGTGGTGCCGTCCAGATACTGGGCGCCGGAGTCCACCAGATAGATGCTGTCCTGGCCAAAGGTGCGCGGGGTGCCGTTGGTGTGGCGGTAGTGGCACATGGCGGCGTTGGGGCCGAGCGCCGAGATGGTGTCGAAGCTCGGCTCGACATAGTGCTCCTGCTCGCGGCGGAAGGCTTCCAGCTGGTCAGCCAGGGTGCCTTCATCCACCCCGTCGAACTCGCCGCTGGCGATCAGCCGATCCAGCCAGGCCAGGAAGCGGGTGACGGCGACGCCGTCGCGCAGATGGGCGGCGCGCATGCCGGCCAGCTCCACCTCGTTCTTGCACGCTTTGGGCAGCATGGTCGGGTCCTGACCGGCCACCAGGATGGCGCCCGCCTCTTCCATGACCAGTTGAGTCCAGGCGTTGGCGGTGTTGGGATCGGCCAGCACCTTCTGCTGGTCTTCACCGATGCGCTGCAGCACGTCACCCAGCTTGTCGATGGGGTAGACGGAGACATCCTGCCCCACGTGCTGGCTGAAGGCGAAGCAGTCGATCTTGTCGGTGTCGACGAAGAAATCCATGGTGGCGTTGGCGTAGAGCACCGCAAAGCCGAGCACCACCGGCAGCCGCTCCACGTCGCGACCGCGCAGGTTGAGCAGCCAGTTGATGGGCTCGGCCTGGGTCAGCAGCACCGCATCCAGCCCGCGCTTGCGCAGATCGCTGGCCAGCACCTCGCGCTTGGCCTGGCTGGACTGGCCCGCCAGCGCTTCGCTGTAGAGGATGGCCGGATTCTTGGTGGGGGCGGGGCGATCGCTCCAGTGCAGATCGATGGGGTTCTGCTCGACCCGCACCAGCTCGATGCCACGCTCGGTCAGCACCGCCTTGGCATTGTGATACCAGGCCAGGCTGTGCAGGCGGGCGTCGAAGCCGACCCGGGAGCCGGACGGCAGCTGATCCGCCAGCCACTGCACATGGGGATCTTCCACCAGATGGAGAAACTCGAAGAGCTCGGCCGGTGCCTGCATGCGGGCCTGCACCGTGTAACGACCGTCGATGAACAGGGCCGCCCGCTGCGCCAGTATGATGGCGAGGCCGGCGGAGCCGTTGAAACCCGTGATCCAGTCCAGTCGCTCGGCGTAGGCGGGAATGTACTCCCCCAGATGCTCGTCGTCGTGGGGGACGATGAAGGCGTCCAGCTCCATCATGGCCAGTTCGGCCCTGACCTGGGCGACGCGGGTTTCAATAATCTCGAAATGATTCATGTCGTTAATGCCAGATTGTTGTGATGTGAGTGTTCAGTGGTTGTGGCCGCTGTCCAGGATCCGCTTGATGGACTGGCCGGCCGCCTCGATATGTTGCTTGAGCAGTACCACCGCCTCGTGCTTGCGGCGGGCGCGGCACAGCTCCAGCAGCTGGGCGTGCTCGCGCTCTGCCTTGTCGACGCCATCGCTGGCGAACAGCAGCTCGAAGCGCACATAGCGGTCACAGCTCAGATTGATCTGGGCGATCAGCTCCAGTGCCTGGGGGCGGCCGGCGGCCTGATAGAGGGTGGCGTGAAAACTGTGGTTCAGTTCGGCCCAGCGTTCGATCTGGGTGCCCGACTCGAGGGCCTGGTCGAACTGGGCGAGGATCGCCTGCGCCCGAGCGAAGGTCTCCTCCGTCATCAGGTCGACGGCGTGGAACAGGGTATCGGCTTCCAGCAGGGCTCGCAAATAAAAGAGCTCTTCGATGGCCGCGGCGTCCAGCATGGTGACCACGGCGCCGCGGTGGGCCTCGAACTTCACCAGCCCCTGCGCTTCCAGCTGCATCAGGGCCTCCCGCACCGGAATGCGGCTCACCGCCAGCTCCTTGGCGATGGCGTCCTGGCGCAGGGGGGCGCCGGCGGGAAACTCACCGCGCAGGATCCGGCCACGGAGGTTTTCCATCACCATTTGGGTACGGGTCTTGTAGGGTGGGGTCATGATCGGGTCACAGGGGAATCGTTACAAAATTGTATATTGTATAAAGTTGGGCTGAATCTAACGCGCAAGGGCCCACAAGGCAAGGTTTGGCGGGAGTCAAACGCCGCGCTCTGCTCAAAAAAATACCGGCCAGCTGGGCTGACCGGTATGAGATTGGTTGTGAACGGGGTCGCTGTTACAGCTGCGGACCCGCCGCGACCAGACGCTTGCCTTCGTCGTTGTCGGTGAAGCGCTCGAAGTTCTTGATAAAGCGTCCTGCCAGGTCAACCGCCTTGGCATCCCACTCGGCCTTGTTGGCGTAAGTGTCGCGCGGGTCGAGGATCGCCGGGTTCACATCGTGCAGGGCGGTCGGTACTTCCAGATTGAAGATCGGCAGCACCTTGGTCTCGGCCTTCTCGATGGACCCATCCAGGATGGCGTCGATGATGGCGCGGGTGTCCTTGATGGAGATGCGCTTGCCGGTACCGTTCCAGCCGGTGTTGACCAGGTAGGCTTCCGCGCCGGCGGCTTCCATCCGTTTCACCAGCTCCTGACCGTACTTGGTCGGGTGCAGGGAGAGGAAGGCTGCGCCGAAGCAGGAGGAGAAGGTCGGGGTCGGCTCTGTGATGCCGCGCTCGGTACCGGCCAGCTTGGCGGTGAAGCCAGACAGGAAGTGGTACTTGGTCTGCTCCTTGGTCAGCTTGGAAACCGGGGGCAGCACGCCGAAGGCGTCGGCAGTCAGGAAGATCACCTTGTTGGCGTGACCCGCCTTGGAGACCGGCTTGACGATGTTCTCGATGTGATAGATGGGGTAGGAGACCCGGGTGTTCTCGGTCTTGGAGCCATCGTCGAAGTCGATGGTGCCGTCGGCCGCCACGGTCACGTTCTCCAGCAGCGCATCGCGACGGATGGCGTTGTAGATGTCCGGCTCGGCTTCCTTGGAGAGCTTGATGGTCTTGGCGTAGCAGCCGCCTTCGAAGTTGAACACGCCGTCGTCGTCCCAGCCGTGCTCGTCATCGCCGATCAGCTGACGCTTGGGATCGGTGGAGAGGGTGGTCTTGCCGGTACCGGACAGGCCGAAGAAGATGGCCACGTCACCGTCCTGACCCACGTTGGCGGAGCAGTGCATGGAGGCAATGCCGCGCAGGGGCAGGAAGTAGTTCATCATGGAGAACATCCCCTTCTTCATCTCGCCACCGTACCAGGTGCCGCCGATGAGCTGGATCTTCTCGGTCAGGTTGAAGGCGACGAAGTTCTCGGAGTTGAGACCCTGCTCCTTCCAGTTCGGGTTGGTGCACTTGGCACCGTTCATTACCACGAAGTCCGGTTTGAAGGTTTTCAGCTCTTCATCGCTCGGGCGAATGAACATGTTTTTCACGAAGTGAGCCTGCCAGGCCACCTCGGTGATGATGCGCACGGCCAGGCGGGTATCCGGGTTGGCACCGCAGAAGCCGTCGACTACGAACAGGCGCTTGCCGGAGAGCTGTTTGGTCACCAGGGATTTCAGATGTGACCACACTTCCGGGCTGATGGCTTTGTTATCGTTTTTGCCCTGGTCAGACCACCACACAGTATTCTGGGTAGTTGCGTCTTTGACGATATATTTATCTTTAGGGGAGCGGCCGGTGAAGATGCCGGTATTGACATTGACGGCGCCCAGTTCGGTCACCACGCCGCGCTCGAACCCTTCCAGGTCGGCACGTGTCTCTTCCGCGAACAGCTGGTCGTAGGAAGGGTTGCGCAGGATTTCAGTGGAGTTCTTGATACCGTACTGGTCCAGTCCTAATTGCTTGGCCAGGGTGGGTTCTGCCACGATTGTCATTGTATTCTCCTGGGTTCAGAGGTTGGTAGGGTTCTATCTGGCGTTCATCCTATCACTTAGGTGGTAGAGTTTAGCGATCGCCATCAAACTTTATAAAATAGGGTATTTTTTTGTTATTTAAGTTAAAGGCGGGTTTTGCCCGCCTTCAATTAGTGTAACTTGTTTGCATCATTACCGGGAGCCCTGCTGAACAGGGTTTCGACGTCGATCCCATCAAATTGGTACTGGGCGCCGCAATAATCACAGTGCATGTCGATCTTGCCGAGCTCCTGCACCATCTCCATCACCTCTTCTTTCTCTATCTGCAGCAGAGCCCCCTCACAACGGGCGCGGGAGCAGGTGCAGCGGAACTCGACCGCCTGCGGATCGAACACCCGTACCTTGTCCTGGTGGTAGAGGCGGTAGAGGATCTCTTCCGCTTCCAGACCGAACAGCTCTTCATCCTTGATGGTGCTGGTGAGCTGGGTCAGATGCTCGAAATCGTCGCTGTGATCCTCGCTCTGGGCGGGCAGCTCCTGCAGCAGGATGCCGGCGGCGCGCGGCTCACCCTGGTGGTAGCCGGTGCGGATCCACAGCTTGGTCGCCAGCTGTTCGGACTGGGCGAAGTAGTGCTCCAGGCAGCCGGCCAGGGTGTCGGCGTCCAGCGCTATGATGCCCTGATAGCGTTCACCCTGCTCCGGGGTGATGGTGATGACCAGCTGGCCTTCTCCGATCAGGCTCTGCAGCTTGTCGTCGCTCGGCAGTTCCCCTTCATAGCGGGCCACGCCACGCAGCTGCTGGTTGTTGTCGCCGTTGATGACGGCCAGCCGTACCGGGCCGTTGCCCTGCAGCTGCACCGTGATGGAGCCTTCGAACTTGAGGGTGGCGGTCAGCAGGCTGGTGGCGACCAGCAGTTCACCCAGCAGTTTTTGCACCTGTACCGGGTAGTTCTGGGCCTCAACCACGTGGCGGTAGGTGTGGTCCAGCTGGACCAGCTCGCCCCGGACTTCGTACTCTTCGAACAGATAGCGATACAGGAGATCTTGGTTACTCATCATGCATTCCTGGGTTCTTCGGTGGGGTAAATAGATAAAAACATTAATAAACAGCTGGTTAGGAACTTATTCCGGCAACTGTCGTCATAAAAGGGCCATCTTGGCGGGTCAATATTGCTTGACCTTGATCAGCTGGCGCCGCTCCTGCTTGTCGGGGCGACGCTCGGGGCTTGGCGCAAATTGGCTGTTGAAGCGGCGTGCCTCGCTGTTTTCGGCCCGCTTTTTCAGGCTGGCCTCGGTCTCTTCATAGAGCTGCTGGGCCAGCGGGGCGGATTTGCGCTGCTCGCTCACCTCGAGCACCCGCACTTCCCGTTCGTCCTGGCCCTGCCAGCAGCGAATGAGGGCGCCGACCTCGACATGCTTGCCCGGTTTGCTGCGCTGGCCGTTGTAATGCACCTTGCCCCCTTCAATCTGGTCGCGTGCCAGGCTGCGGGTCTTGTAAAAACGTGCCGCCCACAACCACTTGTCGAGACGGACCAGGGCTGGGGTTTCTGCGGGGTTCGGCATGAATCGACTCCGGAATGGCTGAAAGGGGTGCCTGATTATACCAGAGGCGGGCCCCGGGATAGAAACAGGGGGGCTGATGGTGTGACGGAATGTCAATTTTCGCAGCTTCATCCCATCCGGTCGGTTGTCTCTGGGTCCATTGCCGTACACAATAGCCAACCGATTTGGATGCCAGAAAATATTGATAAACATGACGCTACCGTTCAGGGATGACTTGTTGAGCTCCCTTCTGGCCCGTTGTAAAACCGTGCCACTCTCCCGATTCAGCCAGCCTCTGTTCTGGCTTCTGCTGCTGTTGCTGGCCCACCAGTGTGCCGGTCTCACCTGGCGTCTGCTGGATCTCGGCAGCCGGCCCGTCAGCCAGTCCTGGCAACCGTCGGTGGTCGCCAATCAGAGCCAGGGTGCAAACCGGCTCGACCTGAGCAGCGTCAGCCGGCTGGCGCTGTTCGGCAAGGCCAAACAGCAGGCCCAGGCGGCCGATGTTGTCGCAGCCGATGCTCCCAAGACCCAGCTCAACGCCCAGCTCAACGGCGTGCTGGCCAGTTCCGATCCCGCCAAATCCATTGCCATCATCGCCCACAACGGGCTGCAGAACTCCTACGGTATCGGTGATCTCATCGATGGTACCCAGGCCAAGATCCGCCAGGTGTTCCCGGATCGGGTCATCATCGAGCGGGACGGCCGCGACGAGACCCTGATGCTGGACGGGGAAGAGTACGGCAAGCCGCTGCCCAAGCCGGGCAACCAGGACGGCAAGCTCTCCTCGGTGCGCAACGAACTGATGGGCAACCCCGGCAAGATCACCGATTACCTCAATATTTCCCCGGTCCGGGTCGATGGCCGTATGGTCGGCTATCGCCTCAATCCGGGCAGCAATCCGGAACTGTTCAATCAACTGGGGCTGGTCGCCAACGACATGGCGGTCAGCATCAATGGGCTGGATCTGCGGGATAACGCTCAGGCCATGCAGGCGATGCAGCAGGTGGCTGGCGCAACGGAAATGACCGTCACCGTCGAGCGGCAAGGACAGCTCTACGACGTTTATGTCGGCTTGTCAGAATAATGATTTGGAGTAGCACCAAGAATGATAAATAAAGGGAAGGGCTGGCGTCTGGCCACCGTGGCTGCGGCGCTGATGATGGCAGGTTCTGCCTGGGCCACCGAATATTCCGCCAGCTTCAAGAATGCCGACATCGAAGAGTTCATCAACACGGTCGGCAAGAACCTGAACAAGACCATCATCATCGAGCCTTCGGTGCGCGGCAAGATCAACGTCCGCAGCTATGACCTGCTCAACGAAGACCAGTACTACCAGTTCTTCCTGAGCGTGCTCGATGTCTATGGCTTCGCCGTGGTCCCGATGGACAACGGGGTGCTCAAGGTGGTGCGCTCCAAGGATGCCAAGACCTCCGCCATCCCGGTGGTGGACGAGAGCAACCCCGGCAGCGGTGACGAGATGGTGACCCGGGTTGTGCCGGTGCGCAACGTCTCGGTACGCGAACTGGCGCCGCTGCTGCGCCAGCTCAACGACAACGCCGGTGGCGGCAACGTGGTCCATTACGACCCTTCCAACGTGCTGCTGATCACCGGCCGTGCTGCCGTGGTCAACCGGCTGGTGGAAGTGGTGCGCCGGGTCGACAAGGCGGGCGACCAGGAAGTGGATATCGTCAAGCTCAAGTACGCCTCCGCCGGCGAGATGGTGCGGCTGGTGACCAACCTCAACAAGGACGGCAACAACCAGGGCGGCAACACCTCCCTGCTGCTGGCCCCCAAGGTGGTGGCCGATGAGCGCACCAACTCGGTGGTGGTGAGCGGCGAGCCCAAGGCGCGCGCCCGCATCATCCAGATGGTGCACCAGCTTGACCGTGACCTGCAGAGCCAGGGCAACACCCGGGTCTTCTATCTGAAATACGGCAAGGCCAAGGATCTGGTGGAGGTGCTCAAGGGCGTCAGCTCCAGCATCGAGGCGGACAAGAAGGGCGGCGCGGCCACCACCACAGGGGGTGGCGGTGCCAGCATCGGCGGCGGCAAGCTGGCCATCTCCGCCGACGAGACCACCAATGCGCTGGTGATCACCGCCCAGCCGGACGTGATGGCCGAGCTGGAGCAGGTGGTCGCCAAGCTCGATATCCGCCGTGCCCAGGTACTGGTGGAGGCGATCATCGTCGAGATCGCCGATGGCGACGGCCTCAACCTCGGGGTGCAGTGGGCCAACACCAATGGCGGTGGCACCCAGTTTACCGATACCGGTCTGCCCATCGGTTCGGTGGCCATCGCGGCCAAGGATTACCAGAAGAACGGCACCACCACCGGCCTGGCCTCGCTGGCCAAGGATTTCAACGGTATGGCGGCCGGCTTCTACAAGGGCAACTGGGCCGCGCTGGTGACGGCGCTTTCCACCGATACCAAGAACGATATTCTCTCCACGCCGAGTATCGTCACCATGGACAACAAGGAAGCATCCTTCAACGTCGGCCAGGAAGTGCCGGTGCAGAGTGGCTCCCAGAGCTCCACCACCAGCGATCAGGTGTTCAACACCATCGAGCGCAAGACGGTGGGTACCAAGCTGGTGGTGACGCCGCAGATCAACGAAGGGGATTCCGTGCTGCTCAACATCGAGCAGGAGGTCTCCAGCGTGGCGCAGACCCAGGCACCCGGTACCAGCACGCTGGGCCCGACCTTCGATACCCGTACCATCAAGAACGCTGTGCTGGTGAAGAGTGGCGAGACAGTAGTGCTGGGTGGTTTGATGGACGAGAAGACCCAGGAGAAGGTCTCCAAGGTACCGCTGCTCGGCGACATCCCGGTGCTGGGTTATCTGTTCCGCTCGACCTCCAACTCGACCTCCAAGCGCAATCTGATGGTCTTTATCCGACCGACCATTTTGCGTGATGCCGATGTCTACAGCGGTATCTCCAGCAACAAGTACTCCCAGTTCCGCTCCGAGCAGCAGGAGGCGGCGGCGCAGGAGGGCTACCTCACCTCGCCCAAGCGCCAGGTGCTGCCCGAGTACGGCCAGGGCGTGACCATGTCGCCCGAGGTGCAGAAGCAGCTCCAGCAGACACAGTCAGCCCCGCAGACGAGCGGCGGGTCCCAGCCATTCGTGGGTAACAAGTAATGGCAGCATACCAGCTGGATGGCGTCGACATGCCGGCAGCCCTGCCCGAGCTGCCGTTTGCCTTCGCCCGCAACTTCGGGGTGATCCTGACCGAGCGGCAGGGGGCCCCGGTGCTGCTCTGCCGCCAGGGCGTGACGCCGCAAACCCTGCTGGAAGTGCGGCGGGTGGCGGGCTGCGCCTTCACGGTGGAGCAGATGGACGGCGAGGCCTTCGAAGAGCTGCTGATGGCCCACTACCAGCGCGACTCCTCCGAGGCGCGCCAGCTGATGGAGGATCTCGGCAACGAGATGGACTTCTTCGCGCTGGCCGAAGAGCTGCCCCAGAGTGAAGACCTGCTGGATGCCGACGACGACGCCCCCATCATCCGCCTCATCAACGCCATGCTGAGCGAGGCGATAAAAGAAGAGGCGTCCGACATCCACATCGAGACCTTCGAGCGGGCCCTGGTGATCCGTTTTCGCATCGACGGGGTGCTGCGGGAGATCCTGCGTCCCCATCGCAAGCTCGCCTCCTTGCTGGTGTCGCGCATCAAGGTCATGTCGCGGATGGACATCGCCGAGAAGCGGGTACCGCAGGATGGCCGCATCTCACTGCGCATCGGCGGTCGGGCGGTGGACGTGCGGGTTTCCACCATGCCGTCCAGCTACGGTGAGCGAGTGGTGCTGCGACTCTTGGACAAGAACAACGTGCGGCTCGAGCTCAAGCAGCTCGGCATGACGCTGGCCAACCGCAACATCATCAGCGAACTCATTCGCAAGCCCCACGGCATCATTCTGGTGACGGGTCCGACCGGTTCGGGCAAGTCGACCACCCTCTACGCGGCCCTCTCCGAGATCAACTCGCGGGATCGCAACATCCTGACCGTCGAAGACCCCATCGAATATGACCTCGAAGGGGTGGGCCAGACCCAGGTCAACAGCAAGGTTGACATGACTTTCGCCCGCGGCCTGCGCGCCATTCTGCGCCAGGATCCGGACGTGGTGATGGTGGGGGAGATTCGTGACCTCGAGACCGCCCAGATCGCGGTGCAGGCGTCGCTGACCGGTCACCTGGTGATGTCGACCCTGCACACCAACACCGCCATCGGTGCCATCACCCGGATGCGGGACATGGGCATCGAGCCCTTCCTGCTCTCCTCCTCACTGCTGGCGGTACTGGCCCAGCGGCTGGTGCGCACCCTCTGCCCCGATTGCCGCGCGCCGCGCCCCATCACCGAGCAGGAGCGCATTGCCATGGGCATCGAGCTGGCGCCGGATCAGCAGGTGTGGCGGCCGGTGGGCTGCGAGCAGTGCAACCACACCGGCTATCGCGGCCGGACCGGCATCCACGAGCTGGTGGTGATCGACGAAGCGGTGCGCGAGGCGATCCACAGCGCCAGCGGCGAGCTGGCCATCGAGCGGCTGATCCGGGGTCACACTCCCAGCATTCGCCGCGACGGCATCGACAAGGTACTCAAGGGGCAGACCAGCCTCGAAGAGGTGCTGCGCGTGACCCGGGAAGACTGAGATGGCAGCATTCGAATACAAGGCCCTCGACGGCAAGGGACGCAACAAGAGCGGCGTGCTGGAGGGGGATTCCGCCCGCCAGGTACGCCAGCTGTTGCGCGAGCAGGGGTTGACCCCGCTCGAGGTGAACGAGACCACCGAGAAGGCCAAGCGCGAGGCTAACCGCTTCGTGTTGTTCCGCCGTGGTGCCAGCACCGCCGAGCTTGCGATGATCACCCGCCAGCTGGCTACCCTGGTGGGGGCCGGCCTTACCATCGAAGAGGCGCTCAAGGCCGTCGCCGAGCAGTGCGAGAAGGCTCACCTGCGCAGCATGGTAGCCACGGTGCGCAGCAAGGTGGTGGAGGGCTATTCGCTGGCCGATTCGCTGGCGGCCTTCCCCCATGTGTTCGATCAGCTGTTCCGCTCCATGGTGGCGGCCGGCGAGAAGTCCGGTCACCTGGAGAAGGTGCTCAACCGGCTCGCCGACTACACCGAGCAGCGTCAGCACATGCGCACCAAGCTGCTGCAGGCGATGATCTACCCCATCGTATTGACCTGCGTCGCCATCGGCGTCATCTCCGTCCTGCTCACCGCCGTGGTGCCCAAGGTGGTGGCCCAGTTCGAACACATGGGCCAGCAACTGCCGGCCACCACCCGCTTCCTCATCGGTACCAGCGAGCTGATGCAGCACTACGGCCTCTGGTTCCTGTTGCTGCTGCTGGTGGGCGGCTTTGTCTGGCGCTGGTGGCTGACCGACGACAAGCGTCGCCGTCACTGGCACCAGCTGATCCTGCGCCTGCCGGTGATCGGTCGGGTCAGCCGCGGTCTCAACACCGCCCGCTTCGCACGTACCCTGAGCATCCTCAACGCCAGCGCCGTGCCGCTGCTGGAGGGGATGAAGATCTCCGGCGAAGTGCTCTCCAACGACTTTGCCCGCATGCGCATCGGTGAAGCCACCGAGCGGGTGCGGGAGGGGACCAGCCTGCGCAAGTCGCTGGATGAAACCAAAATTTTTCCGCCCATGATGCTGCACATGATCGCCTCCGGCGAGCAGAGCGGCGAGCTCGACAACATGCTGGAGCGGGCGGCAGACAACCAGGATCGGGAGTTCGAAACCCAGGTGAACATCGCCCTCGGGGTGTTCGAACCCATGCTGGTGGTCTCCATGGCCGGGGTGGTGCTGTTTATCGTGATGTCGATCCTGCAGCCGATCCTGGAGCTCAACAATATGGTGAATTTGTAAGGTTCGGACGTTCGAATACGCTTCGCTATTCGAACCTACCCATCCAATCGAGCGATCGTGGTTTAACAGTTAATCGTTGATGGTTCATGCCATCTCATTTCGTGAGGGAGTAAGTCATGCAAAAGCGTCGTCAATCGGGTTTTACCCTGCTGGAAGTGATGGTGGTCATCGTGATCCTGGGGATCCTGGCCAGCCTGGTGGTGCCCAACCTGATGGGCAACAAGGAGAAGGCGGACCAGCAGAAAGCGGTCTCCGACATAGTGGCGCTGGAAAACGCCCTCGACATGTACAAGCTGGACAACAACCGCTACCCGACCACGGAGCAGGGGCTGGACGCGCTGGTCAACAAACCGACCGCCGCACCTGAGCCGCGCAGCTACCGCGAAGGGGGCTACATCAAGCGCCTGCCGCAGGATCCCTGGGGCAACCCGTACCAGATGCTGAGCCCGGGCCAGTTCGGCAAGATCGACATCTTCTCCATGGGGCTGGATGGCGAAGCCGGTACCGATGACGACATCGGCAACTGGAACCTGAAGGATTTCCAATAAGTGATCCCGCCGCGTCGCGCTCACCGAGTCATGCCGGGGCTGCCTGAATGAAGGTGGCCTCTTCTGCCCGTCGCCAGGCCGGTTTTACTCTGCTGGAGGTGTTGCTGGTCGCCATGTTGATGGGTCGGCTCGAGGCCACTGCCATGCAGTTGAGGCTGGCGCCATGAAACATAGTCGCCAGGCCGGTTTTACTCTGCTGGAAGTGTTGCTGGTCGCCATGTTGATGGGGCTGGTTGCCACTGCCGTCACCCTCAGCATGGGCGGCGCCAGGGGGGATAGAGAGCTCGACAAGCAGGCGCGCCGCTTCATGGCAGTGCTGCAGCAGGCGCAGGAGTATTCGGTGATGGATGGCCGGCTGGTGGGCCTGCGTGTCGAGGACAACAGCTGGCAGTTCATGCAGCGCGCGGCCAAGGATCGCAAGTGGCAGGTGATGAGCGGCGACAAGCTGCTGGATCGGGTCGAGTTGCCAGACAACATGCGGCTGGCCATCGAGCTTGAGGGCTTCAGCTGGCGGACCGACTCCGACGAGAAGTACGAGAAGGGGCGCGACGAGAAGGAGCGCACGCCGCAGGTGTTCATCTTTCCCGGTGGCGAGCTGACCCCCTTCGTGCTGACCCTGACCCAGCAGGACGACGATCTGCGCTATGTGCGCACGGTCAAGGCGGACGAGTTCGGCCGTCTGCGTCTGCTGCAGGACGAGGAGGAAGAGGAATGAACGCCCGCGGCATGACCCTGCTGGAAGTCATGGTGGCGCTGGCGGTGTTTGCCATCGCCGGGCTGGCGGTGATGAAGACCGCCAGCGAGCACCTCTCCGGCCTCAACTATCTGGAACAGAAGACCCTGGCGACCTGGGTGGTGGAGAACCAGCTGGTGCAGCAGAAGCTCGAAGCCAAGTGGCCCGGTGACAGCTGGGTGGAAGGGGACGAGCAGATGGCGGGCCAGACCTGGTACTGGCGCTATCGCGGCGTCGCTACCGCCGACAGCAACTTCAAGGCGCTGGACATGGAAGTGCGTACCGCGCCCAAGGCCGACAGCCCGGTGGCCATGATCCGGACCTATATCAGCCGATGAACCTGCATCAAGGTGTCTCCATAAGCCGGAGCCGGCATCAGCCGACGAACATTCACCAACGAGTCTCCATGCTCCGGAGCCAGCGTCAGGCGGGGTTTACCCTGCTGGAGATGCTGGTGGCCATCGCCATCTTCGCCGGCCTGAGCATGGGCGCCTATCAGGTGCTGCAAGGGGTGCTCACCAGCGACGAGGTGGCCAAGCGCAAGGAGGCGCGTCTCTCCGAGCTGCAACTGGCCTTCTCCGTGCTGGAGCGGGACGTCACCCAGATGGTGCCGCGCAGCGGCCGCATCGACGGTGAGAACAACAAAGTGCTGCTGGCGGCCTCCCGCTTCGGCCAGCAGAGCGACGACTGGGGTATGGCCTTCATGCGCGGCGGCTGGCTCAACCCGGACGGCATGCTGCCGCGCTCCGGCTTGCAGCGGGTTGGCTGGCGGCTCAAGGATCACAAGCTGGAGCGGCTGAGCTACCTCTACCCGGATCCGGTGATCGGCACCGAGCCGCGCATCCAGCCGATGCTGGAGCGGGTGACGGCGCTACGGCTCTACTTCTACGACAAGGGGGCCTGGAAAGAGGAGTGGACCCAGCGCAACGTGCTGCCCTACGGGCTGGCGGTGGAGCTGGATCTGGAAGACTACGGCACCATCCGCCGCCAGTTCCTGATCGGGGCCGGTGGACAGAGGGCAGAGAATGGTAACTGATCGTCATTTTCCCCTGTCCGTCACGGAGGATGACGGCACTATTCGATGTCGCCAGTTCCTGATCGGCGCTGGTGGCCAGAGGGCTGAAAATGGCAGCTGATCGTCGTTTTTCCCGCCCAGGCCGTCAGGGGGGCATGGCCCTGCTGGTGGTGCTGCTCATCCTGTCGGTGATGGTGATCATCGCCAGCAACATGAGCGGTCGCCTGCAGCTGGAGCTGCGTCGCACCGCCAACCTCACCGCCGGTAAGCAGGCCTGGTGGTATGCCATGTCGGCGGAGGCGCTGGTGAGCAAGGTGCTGGCCCAGGATTTCAAGGACGACCCCAACGTGGTCAGCCTGGGGCAGAACTGGGCACGCCAGGATGCGGTCTTCCCGGTGGATGACGGCAAGCTCACCGGCCGGGTGCGGGATCTGCAATCCTGCTTCAACCTCAACAGCCTGAGCGTGCCGTTGAAAGACGGGATCAGCGGCGACGATCTGGAGAAGCAGCCCTATCCGGTCAAGGTGTTCAAGGCGCTGCTCAAGCAGCTTGAGGTGGAAGATTACGAGGCGGTGCAGCTGACCGATGCCATCCGGGACTGGACCGACAAGGATACCGTGCTGGTGTCGAGCTACGGCGCCGAGGATGCCTATTACGAAGGGCTCAACCCCCCTTATCTGACCGCCAACCAGTGGATGCTCGGCACCGACGAGCTGCGGGCGGTGCGCGGGGTGAGCGCCAAACTGTACGCCCGGCTGGCGCCCTATGTGTGCGCCCTGCCCAACGACAAGCTGGTGGTGAACGTCAACACCATCCGGCCGGAGCAGTCGGCCCTGCTGGTGGCGCTCTATCTGGACAAGGTGGGGCTTGACGATGCCAAGCGGGTGCTGACCAGCCGTCCCCAGAAGGGGTGGAAGAACAAGAAGGAGATGACGGACCAGATGCCGGTACAGGTGAGCAACATCCAGGGGCTGGATGCGGCGCTGGACGTCAAGAGCAGCTATTTCGAGGCCAGGCTGATTGCCGAGGTGGGTGACACCCGCGCCCGGCTGGAGAGCGTCTTCGTGCGCGGCAAGGACAACAAGCTGGTGATGCTGCGCCGTCTGAACGGCGGCGCCGAATAACAAGGGAGGCGGGTGACGGCCGTTGGCCGGCCCGCGCCATCCCCCGATTGGACTGCAGCCCATGGCTGCGCGCCCGACCATCCCGAGGGATGCGAGCGGGCATGGCAGGAGAGACATTAGTGAGCGAGAGTCTGGTCATCCGTCTGGGGACCAATGCGCAGCAGCCGGTCGAGTGGCTGGTGTGGTCGGGCGGGGAAGAGGAGGTGATCGCCTCCGGTACCCTGGCCTCGGCCCATGCCCTTGGCGAGCTGCAGGAGCGGGCCGGTGGCCGTCCGGCGGTGGTGCTGGTGCCCGGCAGCGATCTTATCTTCCGGCGGGTGAGCCTGCCGGGCAAATACAGCCGCCAGAGTGCGGCCGCCTTGCCCTATCTGCTGGAGGAGCAAATCGCCTCCGACGTGGATGAGTTGCACCTGGTGGTGCTGGGTCATCAGGGTCACGAGGTGGACCTGATGGCGGTCGACAAGGAGAAGATGCAGACCTGGCTCGGTTGGTTGGAGCAGGCTGGTCTCAAGAGCCGGCAACTGCTGCCGGACGTGCTGGCGCTGCCGCAGGCGAGCGAGGGCTGGTCGGCGCTGCAACTGGGCAAGGAGTGGTTGCTGCGCCAGGGGCCCTGCCAGGGCATCGTCGCCGACGAGCCGCTGCTGGCCATGCTGCTGGCGGCGGAGCCGGCGCCGGTGACCATTCACTGCCATACCCCGCCGCCGGCCATTGCGGCGGCCAGCTGGCAGGCGGCCGATCCCGAGCTGCCCATGCTGCTGCTGGCCCGGGGTGCACTCGCCAGTCAGGCCAACCTGCTGCAGGGGCCCTACCGGCCGCAGACCGAATACTCCCGCTACTGGCAACAGTGGCGCAAGGTGGCGGTGGTGGCCGGGGCGCTGCTGGTGGTGGCGTTCGCCCAGCGCGGCGTGCAGCTCTATCAGCTGGCGGAGCAGGACAAGGCGCTCAAGGCGGAGATCCGGCAGGTCTACACCCGGATCTTCCCGGGGGAGAGCCGCATCGTCAACGTGCGCAGCCAGATGACCCAGCACCTCCAGCAACTGGGGCAGACGCCGCAGGACGGGGTGTTGATGGTGCTGACCGAGCTGGCGCCCACCTTCGCCGAAGTGCCCGGCCTCAAGCCCGAGGTGCTGCGTTTCGACGCGGCTCGCGGCGAGCTCAGGTTGCAGGTGACGGCCCCCGGTTTTGCCGAGATCGAGCGTTTTCGCGAGCTGGCCGGCAAGCGCTTCGACGTGCAACAGGGGGAGGTGCGCAGCACCGAAGGCAAGGTTGAAGGGGCACTGGTGCTGAAGGGTAAATCATCATGATGGACAAACTACAAGGCTGGTGGCGCGGCATCAGCGCCCGCGAGCAGCGGCTGGTGGCGGTGGGCGGCAGCGTGCTGTTGATCGGCTTCTGCTACTGGGTTATCTGGCAGCCCATCGGCAATCGCATCGACGAGCGCGAGCGGCAGGTATTGAGCCAGCAGCAGACCCTCGCCTGGCTGAAAGAGAAGGGTGAAGAGGTGCTGGCGCTGCAGGGTGGCCAGGGCCGCCAGCTCGATACCAGCGGCACCCTGGAAGGGGTGGTCAACCGCACTGCCTTCAACCAGAAGATCAAGATTGCCCGCTTGCAGCCCCAGGGTCAGGAGTTGCAGGTGTGGATCGACACGGTGGCGTTCGATGACCTGCTGATCTGGCTGGCGACCCTGGCAGATCGCCATGGCGTGCAGGTGCAGGTGATCGAGGTGGCCCGCGAGAATCTGGCGCCCGGCCTGGTCAAGGTACGCCGCTTGCAGCTGAGCCGTCCCCAATGAAACAACGCGTCCCGAGCAGGGCCATATGCCTGAGCGGGCGTTTGCAGTCGAGTCGTTTTCTATGAAGCAAAGAGTGCTGATTGCCGTGCTGTTTCTGGCGGCCTATCTGGTTTTCCTGCTGGCCAAGCTGCCGGCGTCTCTGGTGGTGCGCTACCTGCCGCTGCCGCCCCTGGTACAGCTGGAAGGGGTGAGCGGCACCCTCTGGAGCGGCCAGGTTGCCCGCCTGCAATACGCCAGCGAGTCGCTGACCCAGCTGCGCTGGGAGCTCAACGGCTGGTCGCTGCTGCGTTTTGCCCCTGAGGTGTCCCTGCGCTTTGGCGAGCGCAGCGGCCTCAACGGGCAGGGGGTGGTTGGCTGGAGCGGCGCCGCCTTTGGCCGCGACATCACCCTCAACGTGCCGGCCCCCTGGCTGCTGGCGCGGGTGCCGATGCAGTTGCCCGTGCCGGTGACGGTGGCTGGCCAGCTGCAGCTCAAGCTCGATCAGGTTGCCCAGGGCAACCCCTGGTGCGACAACCTCTACGGCAACCTCTACTGGTACGGGGCCGATGCCGATACCCCGGCCGGCAAGCTGGTGCTGGGGGATCCCGAGATCAAGCTGACCTGCATCGACTCCCGGCTGGTGGCCGAGCTCAAGCAGGGCTCGGAGGCGGTGCAGGTGCAGGGCAAGCTGGAGCTGCAGGCCAATCGCCAGTACCTGTTCCAGGGCACCCTCAAACCCGGGCCCGAGCTGCCGGAGCAGATGAAGCAGGGGCTGCCCTTCCTTGGCCAGCCCGACGGTCAGGGGCGCTTCCCGCTACGCTACCAGGGCCGCATCTGACGGCCTTGCTGTCTGATCTGGCATGCATGAACACCACCCCGCCCCGGCGGGGTGGTGTCGTTATGGGGTGGTGCCGGCCGGCGCCGTGATGAGGTGATTGAGGAAGAAGCGGAACAGCTCGGCCCGCGAGCGCAGGTGCAGCTTGGCGTAGAGGTGCTTGCGGTGATTCTTCACCGTGCCGCTGCCGATGCCGAGCGCACCGGCAATGGCCTCGGTATCCAACCCCTGCAACAGCAATCCCGCCACCTGGCGTTCACGGCGGGTGAGGCTCGCGCCCCCCACGCTGGCGATGGCCTGCTCCACCGTCGCCTTGAGATCGGTGCCACCCGGCAGTACCGGACTCTGTGCCAGCAACGCGGCTCCCTCCCGCCAGTGCTGGCGGCACAGCGAATGTACCAGCGGAAACAGTACCTCCAGCCTGGCCAGCTCGTCACGACTGAGGGTGCTGCGCTTGTCGAGCCGCCCCAGAAACAGCATCAGGGTGAGGCCGCCGCGCACCGGCAGGATCAATCCAACCTCCTCCTGCCAGCCAGTGGCCTGATAGAAGTGGTGGCGATACTCGGGATCTAGCCGCCCCCGCGACACCTGCGCCAGCGTCCAGACCCCGGCCTCCAGACCCTGTTCCAGCGCCTGCATAAAGGGATCCTGACTGAAGTGGCGGGTGAGGTAGCGATCGAACAGCAGCGCCCGCTGGTGGTGCAGGTTGTCATAGAGGTAAACGGGGCGCTGCCCCACCCCGAGCAGCAGGGCACAGTCGAACGCCACCTGCTGCTGGATAAGACGCACCAGTGCCGCCGGAAAGGCGCTGCCGTGCAGGGCATCGACCACCTCGGTCATGCTGCGGGTCCGGGCATCTGTGGCAAGAGTCTGGATCATGGGCGCTGGTTCATGGCGATGGCTTCCGGGTGGCGGGCAGGCTTCCCGCTATGGTTGTGCGATGGTCACACGATAGCCGGATGCTAGCACGAGAGTGGCAAAACTGTCCCCTGGGGGACATATTCGGCGCAGGCCGGAGCGGCGAGGATGTGGGCTTTTCCCCTTGCTATTGGAGAACCCATGATCAACCCCCACCTGCTCGATGAGCTGACCCGACGCGGCCTGGTGGCCCAGAACTCCGACCCGGCGGCGCTGGCCGACCATCTTGCGACCCCGCGCACCGTCTACTGCGGGTTCGATCCCACTGCCGGCAGCCTGCACATCGGCCATCTGGTGCCACTGCTGATGCTGCGCCGCTTCCAGCTGGCGGGTCACACTCCGGTGGCACTGGTGGGCGGTGCCACCGGACTTATCGGCGATCCCAGCTTCAAGGCGACCGAGCGTAACCTCAACAGCGCCGAGACGGTGCAGGGCTGGGTAGCAAGTCTGTCGGCCCAGATAAAAGCGCTGCTGCCAGCGAGCGAAGGGCTGGCGGCGCCGCAACTGGTCAACAACGCCGACTGGATGGGGCAGATGTCCGCCCTCGATTTTCTGCGCGACATCGGCAAGCACTTCTCGGTCAACGCCATGCTGGCCCGCGAATCGGTGCGCCAGCGGCTGGCCCGCCCGGATCAGGGCATCTCGTTCACCGAGTTCTCCTACGCCCTGCTGCAATCCCAAGACTTCGCGGTGCTCAACCAGCGCCTCGGCTGCACCCTGCAGATCGGCGGCAACGACCAGTGGGGCAACATCACCAGCGGCATGGATCTCACCCGCCGCCTCAATCAGGCCCAGGTGTATGGCATGACGCTGCCGCTCATCACCAAGGCTGACGGCACCAAGTTTGGCAAGACCGAAGGCGGCGCTATCTGGCTCGACCCGGCCCTCACCTCTCCCTACGCCTTCTACCAGTTCTGGCTCGGCACGGCGGACGAGGATGTCTACCGCTTCCTGCGCTACTACAGCTTTATGCAGCTGACCGAGCTTGAGGTGCTAGAGGCTGAGGATGCGAAGCGGCAAGGGCGCAAACTGGCCCAGCAGGTGCTGGCCGAGGAGCTGACCGAGCTGGTGCACGGCAAGGGGGCGCTGGCAGCGGCGCAGCGCATCAGCGAACTGCTGTTCAGTGGCGAGGTGGCCCGCCTTGGCGAGAGCGATCTGGCCCAGCTGGCGCAGGATGGCATGCCAAGCTGCCGAATCGAGGGGGAAACCGATCTGGTGACCCTGCTGGTGGAGAGCCGTCTGGCCAACTCGAAGCGGATCGCCCGCGAGCTGCTGGCGGCAGGCGCCATCAGCCTCAACGGCGAGATCCGCCGGGATGAGCAGCTCACCACCGACTATCGGCTGTTCGGCCGCTACCTGCTGCTGCGCCGGGGCAAGAAGCAGTACCGGCTGGTGACGTGGCTGGGGTGAGTCGCCCCTTGATGGACAAGGGCTGCCTGGGCAGCCCTTGTCCATCAGTTCGAGAGCCTTGTAGCCCTGTTGGCTTACATGGCCAGCGGCAATAACTCGGCGCAGTCGCGGAAGGGATGGGGGAGGCGGTGTCTGGTTGCCCAGATGCTCCCCTGCATTTCGGCTTACCCGGCCAGCGGCAATAGCTCGGCGTAATCCCGGATCGCCGGGAAGGCGGTGATGTGCTGCTCGGGCTGGCAACTGTCCGGGTTCTGGATGGCGAGCTGATAGCCGATGCCGTAGTCGGCGGCGGCACGCAAGATCCGCTCGCTGTCATCCACGAACAGGGTGCGGGTCGGGTCGAACGCCAGCCGCTCGCCCAGTGCCTGCCAGCAGTGCTGGCTCTCCTTCGACCAGCCCAGCTCGTGGGTGCTCACCATCAGATCGAGGTGGCCGGCCAGCCCCAGCTGCGCATCCTTCACCGACAGGCTGGCGGGGTGGGCATTGGTGAAGAGCACCAGCTGCTTGCCCGCGGCCCGCAGCGCGGCCAGGAAGGGGATGACGTGGGGCCGCCACTGGATCTTGGCCAGGATCTCCTGCTTGAGGGCTCGGATGTCGAGCCCCAGCGTTTCGCTCCAGTAATCCACGCAGTACCAGTTGAGGGTGCCGCTGACGGCCTGGTAGTGCGCCTCGATCTGCACTCTGGCCTCGGCCAGCGGCAGGCCGAGCCGCTCGGCATAGCGCTCGGGTACCAGCTGTTGCCAGAGGTGGTTGTCAAAATGGAGATCGATCAGGGTGCCATCCATATCGAGCAGGACAGTGTCTATCTGGTGCCAGGGCAGTGGGGTCGGCATGGGGCCTCGGTGGTCGGGTCGAAATGGGCGGGCATTATAACGGATTTTTCCCGCCGCTTTCCCACCCTTGCCCCGTGGTGTTCGAGAGGGGAGTCGTTTACTCTTGAAACACGATTTTTTAACGAGCAGCCAGCCCCGATGAGTGACCTCCACCAACGCAAACCCGTCCACCTCAGCGTCGACACCATGGCGCACGACAAGAGCAAGCCGGAGATCCTCAAGGCCGAGATCGTGGCCGAGAGCCGGCTGTTCAAGGTGGAGTCGCTCCACCTCAAGTTTTCCAACGGCGAGGAGCGGGTCTACGAGCGGATGCGCGGCGGCAACCGGGGCGCCGTCATGGTGGTACCGCTGTTCGATGCCCACACCCTGCTGCTGGTGCGCGAGTACGCGGCGGGCACTCACTCCTACGAGCTGGGCTTCCCCAAGGGGCTGATCGACCCGGGCGAAGATGCCTTCGAGGCGGGCAACCGGGAGTTGATGGAGGAGGCGGGCTTCGGCGCCAACAGCCTGACCTTGCTCAAGCAGGTGTCGCTGGCGCCGGGGTACTTCTCCAGCCGGATGGACATCTTGCTGGCGCGGGATCTCTTCCCCGAGCAGCGGGTGGGCGACGAGCCCGAGCCCCTCGAGGTGATCCCCTGGCCGCTGAACCGGATCGACGAATTGCTGGCGCGACCCGACTTCACCGAGTCGCGCAGCATCAGTGCGCTGCTGCTGGCCCAACGCTGGCTGGCGGAGCAGGCAGAGTAGCCCGCAGGGGCAGTTTGAATACAGAGGATAACAAGATGCAGGAGTTGTTGGCCTGGGTGCCGGGGGTCAAGGAGATCGCGCGCGAAGCGGGCAGGATCCTTCACGAAATCTATCACGGCGGTCAGTTCGAGCGTCAGCTGAAGGAGGATGCGACCCCGGTCACCAGTGCCGATCTTGCTGCCGATGCCTACCTCAAACAGGCGCTGTCGGCGCTCACTCCCCATGTTCCCGTGCTGACCGAAGAGGCGGCCGACATCCCCTTCAGCCAGCGCGCCAACTGGCGTCAGTACTGGCTGGTGGATCCCCTCGACGGCACCGGCGAGTTTATCGCCGGCAGCGGTGACTTCGCCACTCTGATCGCCCTGGTGCAGGACAATGTGCCGGTGCTCGGCGTCATCTATGCCCCCGAGTCGAACGTGCTCTACTGGGCGGTGCGCGGTCATGGCGCCTTCAAGGAGGCGAACGGCGAGGTGCATCCCATCAGCGCCATGCACCACGAGCACGATCAACCCGATTCGCTGGTGGTGGCCATCAGCCGTCGCCAGAAGCTGGAGAACCTGACCCGCCGCCTCAACCCGGCCATCAACTACGAGCTGATCCCGCTCGGCTCCAGCTCACTCAAGTCCTGTCTGGTGGCGGAAGGGGCGGCCGACTGCTACGTGCGGCTCGGCCCCACCGGCGAGTGGGACACCGCCGCCGCCCAGTGCATCGTCGAGGCGGCCGGTGGCCGCATCCTCAGCCTGGCGCTGCAGCCGCTGCGCTACAACGAGACGGAGTCGCTGGAGAACCCGGACTTCATCGTGATGGGGGATCCGGATCTCGCCTGGGGCAGCATTCTGGCGCACTGAGCGGGTGAACAGGTCATCATTGACGACAATCAGGCGGCTCCATGGCCGCCTGATTGCATGGTGTGATCCGCTGGTTTTATCGGGGATGAACAGAAATATCCGCTGGCAAAGCGCGGGAATGACAGTGAATCATCACAAGAGAGGGCGACGGAATGGCACGATTTTTCAGGTAATTCTGCAAACGATCATTTGGCCAAAATAAAAAATTGACCAATAGTGAAAATTTGGTTTTAAATTTCGTTAATTTAACGGAATTTAGTTTTACTCATTTATGTGATCCCGATTCCATTCCCAATCTCACTGGCTGAAGCCCGTAATGGTAGTGATATGTTTCAGGGGGGACTTTTGAGAATTAAATCCCGATAAACCACAATTAACTCAGATTAAAACACTAACAAAAAGTGAATTAGTAATGAGTTTATCTGTAGACGTCACCAAGGAGCTGTCCGGTTCCTGCTCCACCACCGTCAGCGCCACCCCCTGGCGCCGCCACGACACCCACTGGGTCATCAGCCTGTTTGGTACCGCCGTCGGCGCCGGCATCCTGTTCCTGCCCATCAACCTGGGTCTGGGCGGGATCTGGCCCCTCATCATCGTCTCCGTGCTGGCCGGCCCCATGACCTTCCTGGCCCACCGTGGGCTGGCGCGCTTCGTGCTTTCCTCATCGCGCCCCCACGCCGACTTCACCGAGGTGGCCCAGGAGCACTTCGGCAAGATGGCCGGCCGCCTCATCTCGGCGCTCTACTTCCTCTCCATCTTCCCGATCCTGCTCATCTACGGGGTCGGGCTGACCAACACGGTGGAGAGCTTCATGATCAATCAGCTCGGCATGGATGCCCCGAACCGGGTGATGCTCTCCGGCCTGCTGGTGTTTGCCATGATCGCCGTGATGCTGGCCGGTGAGAAGGCGATGCTGCGCGCCTTTGCCGTCATGGTCTATCCGCTGGCGGCCATCCTGGCGGCGCTCTCCTGCTATCTGATCCCCCAGTGGCAGTGGCCGCAGCTGGGTAGCCTGGAGGGCGGCAGCTTCCTCAATACCGTCTGGCTGGCGCTGCCGGTCACCGTGTTCGCCTTCAGCCACGCCGCCGCCATCTCGGGCTTTGCCAACGTGCAGCGCCGGGAGTACGGCGAGCAGGCGGAAGCCAAGAGCAGCCTGATCCTGCGCAACACCACCGTCATGCTGGTGGGCTTCGTGCTGTTCTTCGTCTTCTCCTGCGTGCTGAGTCTCTCGCCAGCCCAGCTGGCCGAGGCCAAGGCCCAGAACGTCTCGGTGCTCTCCTATCTCGCCAACATCACCGACAACCCGGTGATCGTGACCCTGGGGCCGCTCATCGCCTTCATCGCCATCAGCTCCTCTTTCCTCGGCCACTTCCTCGGTGCCCGTGAGAGCCTGAAAAGCCTGATCGCCAAGCCCACCGGCCTGTCGCTGGCCAAGGCGGACCGGCTCGGCATCGCCCTGATGTTCTTCTCCATCTGGGGCGCCGCCATCATCAACCCTGGGATCCTGGGACTGATGGAGACCCTCTCCGGCCCGGTGATCGCCATGATCCTGTTCATCATGCCGGTGGTGGCCATCTACAAGGTGGAGGCGCTGGCCCGCTTCCGCCACCGCTGGGCCAACGGCTTCATCCTGCTGACCGGCTCATTGGCGGTGTCGGCGCTGATCTTCAGCCTGCTGAAGTAACGGCGAGCAACCCGCAGCAAAAAAGAGAGGCGACCCCAGGGTCGCCTCTCTTGTATCGGTTCGGTTGCGGCCTCAGCCCAGCTTGGCGCCGTTCTCCACCGCCTGCTCGGGGATGGCGATCACCACGGCGCCGTCCGGCCGGTAGAAACCGGTCAGCAGAAACTCCGACTGGATCGGGCCTATCTGTTTGGGGGGGAAGTTCACCACGGCGACGATCTGGCGGCCCACCAGCTCCTGCGGTTGGTAGAGGTCGGTGATCTGGGCGCTGCTCTTGCGCACCCCGAGCTCGGGGCCGAAATCCGCCCACACCTTGTAGGCCGGGCGGCGCGCCTCGGGGAAGGGCTCGACCCGCACCAGGGTGCCCACCCTGAGCTCCACCATCTCGAAATCCTGCCAGCTTATGGTCTGCATCTTGGCTCCTCGTTGCCCATACCTTGCATGAGCCTCAGCATGCCTCGAAACGACCTGCGCCGTCTTCGGCAAACGGCCGCCCGGTTACGGCAAGCGGCCGTTTTGTTGGCGCCAGAGGGAAGGGGTCAGTCCGGTTTCGGCCAGGAAGCGCTCGGCGAAGGCCCCCTGATTCTGGTAACCGCAGCGGCTGGCTATTTCGCCGACGGGCAGAGCGGTGTGGGCGAGCAGGGTACGCGCCAGCGCCATGCGTCGCGTCCGGATGTAGTGGGAGACGCTCATCCCCACCTGCTGCTGGAAGGCGTGCTTGAACTGGCTCTGGCCGAGGCAGGCGATGGCGGCCAGCTGCTCGTTGCTGAGGGGCTCGGCGAGATGTGCCTCGATATGGCGCTGCACCTTGCCGATGCGCGGGGCGAGGCGGGCACGGCCGCGCGAGCCTGCCTGCTGCGCCTCTGCCAGCAGACCCAGCCACACCTGCTCCATGCCGGCCACATGGCGCCCCTCGGCCACCATGCGGTGCAGGAAGGCGAGGTAGTGGCGCTGGGCCTGGTCCAGCTCGATGAAGGGGCGCTCGCCCAGCTCGCCGGGCAGCCAGTGACTCTCCTGCACCAGAAACGAGAGCGCCGGATCGGCGGCGTAGTCGTGCCGCTCACCGGGGGCGATGATGCAGGCAAAGCCGGGCGCGAGCCGCCGCCCCTGGCCTTGTACCTCGATCTCGATGGGACCCTCGAGGGGGATCACCAGCTGGGCATGGTCGTGGCTGTGGCTGCAGACGTCGCTCTGGTAGCGACGCAGGCTGAAAGGGGCGGATAGCGATGACGCGGCCTGGGGCCGCGTCATCGAAGGGGGTTTGCTGTTTGGCATCTGCTGCAGGATTACTCGGCGTCGAAATCTTCGATCTCTTTGCCCAGAGCTTCCATGATGGCACGCGCCTCGGCGGGGACGCTGTCCGGATGATCCTTGCGCAGATCTTCGTCGCAGGGCAGCGGCTGACCGGTGAAGGCGTGCAGGAAGGCTTCGCAGAGCAGCTCGCTGTTGGTCGCATGACGCAGGTTGTTCACCTGACGGCGGGTGCGTTCATCGGTCAACACCTTCAGCACCTTGAGCGGGATCGAGACGGTAATCTTCTTGACCTGTTCGCTCTTTTTACCGTGTTCCGCGTAGGGGCTGACGTAGTCGCCGTTCCACTCTGTACCCATGATCCACCTGTTCTCATTTAGCCGTGAGCGCGGATTTTAACCCTTAAGGAATTTAATGGCAATCCAACAGCAAAGCCATTTAGACGTCTAGAAGTGTTGACGGCCTTTTTAAGCTGGCGTAGTGTGGTTCACCATGAGCCTGCAATGGCGGGATGGCGCGTGGCAGAAACAGCATGCCAGCGTGTGAAGAGACATCAAGGAGAGTGACATGACCCACAAGGCCACCCAAGCAGTGCGCACCGGGATTGAGACTGACCAGCAACACGGTGCCGTGGTGCCGCCCATCTACCTCTCCAGTAACTACACCTTTGCCGACTTTGGCGAGCCCCGTCAATACGATTATGCCCGCTCCGGCAACCCGACCCGCACCAATCTGGCGGACGCCCTGGCGGCGCTGGAAGGGGGGGCCGGCGCCGTGGTGACCGGCACCGGCATGGGGGCCGTCCATCTGGTCACCACCGCCCTGCTCAAGGCGGGGGATCTGCTGATCGCTCCCCACGACTGCTATGGCGGCACCTGGCGCCTGTTCGAGTACCTGGCGGCCAAGGGCCACTACCGGGTGCAGTTCGTCGATCAGGGGGATGCGGCGGCACTGGCCGAAGCGCTGGCCCAGCAGCCGGCGCTGGTGTGGGTGGAGACCCCCTCCAACCCGCTGCTGCGGGTGGTGGACATTGCCGCCATCGCCGAGGCGTCCCACGCGGCGGGAGCCAAGGTGGCGGTGGACAACACCTTCCTCTCGCCGCTGCTGCAACAGCCGCTGGCGCTGGGGGCGGACCTGGTGGTGCACTCCACCACCAAGTACATCAACGGCCACTCCGATGTGGTGGGCGGGGTGGCGATCGCCAAGGAATCCGAGCTGGCCGACTCCCTGGTGTGGTGGGCCAACTGTCTGGGACTCACCTCCGGGGCGTTCGACTCCTACCTCACCCTGCGCGGCCTGCGCACCCTGGCTCCCAGATTGCGCGCCCATCAGGAGAACACCGACCGCATCCTCGCCTTCCTGCAGCAGCAACCGCTGGTCAAGCGCATCTATCACCCCAGCCTGCCGAGCCATCCGGGCCACGATATTGCGCGCCGTCAACAGTCCGGCTTCGGCGCCATGCTAAGTTTTGAGCTCGATTGCAATGAGGCGGGCATTCGCGCCTTCCTGGCGGCCCTCACCCTCTTCTCGGTGGCCGAATCCCTTGGCGGGGTGGAGAGTCTGGTGGCCCATCCGGCCAGCATGACCCACAGGGCCATGACCCCGGCCGCCCAGCAGGCGGCAGGCATCAGCAGCCAGCTGCTGCGTCTGTCGGTCGGTATCGAGCACGGTGAGGATCTGGTGGCCGATCTGGCCGCGGCGTTTGCACAGGCACAGCAGGTGGCGAAGTAATGGAACAGCAGCAACAAGGAGAGATCGCGGTGGCAACAGAAGCAGGCTTGAAGCGACGTCACGTCCACAAATTCGGTGGCAGCAGTCTGGCGGATCCGGTCTGTTATCGCCGGGTCGCCAGCATTCTCGAACAGCAAGCCGAGCAGCAGGGGGGCGGGCGAGAGCTGGTGGTGGTCTCCGCCGCCGGCAAGACCACCAACCGGCTGATCCAGCTGGTGGAGCTGGCCGAAGCAGGCGATGAAGCCGCCGGCGAGGCCATCTCGGCCCTGCAGGCCTATCAGCAGAGCCTGATCGACGGCCTGCTGGAAGGGGAGCTTCAGCTCGAGCTGAGCCAGCAGCTGGCCGACGACATGCAGCTGATCGCCAAGACCCTGGAGGGGCAGTTTGACCGCTTCGAGCGCAACGGCCTGCTCGCCTTTGGCGAGGTGTGGTCGGCGCGCCTGTTGGCGGCCTTGCTCACCAGTCGCGGCGACAAGGCCATCTGGCTCGATGCCCGCAGCTTCCTGCGCGCCGAGGATGGTGCCCTGGTCAAGGTGGATACCGCGCTGTCCAGCGAACTGCTCAAGGCGCGGCTGGCGGAACACGCCGGGCGCATCGTGGTGACCGGCTTTATCGCCGCCGACATGGAGGGACGCTCCCTGCTGCTCGGTCGCAACGGCTCCGACTACAGCGCCAGCCTGTTGGCCCTGCTGGCGGACGGCGAATCCACCACCATCTGGAGCGACGTGGCCGGGGTCTACAGCGCCGACCCGCGTCGGGTGAAGGAGGCGCGTCTGCTGGAGCGCCTGAGCCTCGCCGAAGCCAACGAGCTGGCCCGCCTCGGCTCCTCGGTATTGCACTCGCGCACCCTGCAGCCGGTGGCCGACAGCCGCCAGCGGCTCACCCTGCGCTGCAGCTACAACCCGGACGAGGGTTGCACCCACATCCTGCGCCGTGCACCCCGCTCCGGCGGCGCCCGCATCGTCTCCTCGGTGGATCAGATCGCTCTCATCGAGCTGAAGGTACTGCCGCAGACAAACTATGAGCAGACGGTGGCCACCATCGAGGCCCATCTGGCCCGCCATCGCCTCAACCCGCTTACCCTGCAGCGCCAGCCAGATCGCCGGATCCTGCGCCTCGCCTACACCCTCGAGGTGGCGCAAGGGGCGTTCGAGCTGCTGCGCGACTTCCAGCTGCAGGGCAGCTTCACCGGTCTTATCCAGCGCGAAGGCTACAGCCTGGTGGCGCTGGTGGGGGCCGGCGTCACCGACAACGCCGAGCAGTGTCACCGTTTCTACCAGCTGCTGGCGGATCAGCCGCTGGAGTTCGTGCAGGTGGCCAAAGATGGCCTGAGCCTGGTGGCCGTGCTGCGCCAGGTGGTGCTGGAGCCGCTGCTGATCGCCCTGCACAGCGCCCTGTTCAGCCGCCCGAACCGGGTCGGGCTGGTGGTGTTCGGCAAGGGCAATATCGGCGGCCACTGGCTGAATCTCTATGCCCGCGAAAAGGCGCGGCTCGAGCATGAACTGAACCTGGCGCTCACCCTCTACGGGGTGTTCAGCTCGGAAGGGGGCCTGCTCGATGAAGAGGGGCTGGATCCGCTCAAGGTGCAGGACAACTTCAATCCCAAGCCGCTGATCTGGCCCGAGCTGCTGGCCCAGCTGGAGCAGCACGGATTCGATACCCTGATTGCGCTGGACATGACCGCCAGCGAGACGGTGAGCCGCTACTACCCGGACTTTGCCCAGCTCGGCATTCACATCATCGCCGCCAACAAATTTGCCGGCGCCGCCGACAGCGAGTTCTACCAGCGCATCAAGCAGACCTGCCGCGACCATCAGGTGCAGTGGCGCTACAACGCCACTGTCGGTGCCGGGCTGCCTATCCAGTCCAGCATCCAGATGCTGCGCCAGAGCGGCGATCGCATTCAGGGGGTTTCCGGCATCTTCTCCGGCACCCTCTCCTGGCTGTTCCAGCAGTATGACGGCAGCCGCCCCTTCTCCGAGCTGGTGGACGAGGCGTGGCAGCACGGCCTGACCGAGCCGGATCCCCGCGAGGATCTCTCCGGCCAGGATGTGCGCCGCAAGCTGCTCATTCTGGCGCGGGAGGCGGGCTTCGAGCTCGACTCCGCCGATATCGAGCTGGAGAACCTGGTGCCTGTCTCCCTGCGCAAGGTGAGCACGGATCAGTTCATGGACAGGCTGAAAGAGCTGGATGACCCGATCCAGACCGCTTTCGAGGGGGCGCGCCGGGTCGGCAAGGTGCTGCGCTACGTCGCTCGCTTCGAGCACGACGGCAAGGCGCGAGTGGGGCTGGAGGCGCTGGAGCCCCACCACCCGTTTGCCAACCTGCTGCCGTGCGACAATATCTTCGCCATCGAGAGCGACAGCTATCGCACCAACCCGCTGGTGATTCAGGGGCCGGGCGCCGGCCGGGAAGTGACGGCCGCCGCCATCCAGTACGACCTCTGGCAGATCTGTGCCAGCCTGTAACAGCAAACAAACCATTCAGTCAAAGAGGTGCCAGTGGCGCCTCTTTTTATTGTTTAGCGGCAGGTTTTTAGGTCTGCCGGCTGATTTCCCTATCCCGTAAGCGGCCCGTTTTTTAGCTTCTTCAACAGGTTGCAGGCAAGAGTCAGGTAATAACCGGACTTGCACAGGTAGCATGAACGAGCACGGTATTGGTTCCCCCTCTTATTCGCTGAGGCGAGCCCGCTTGTCCAGGCGGTGGCTTCGCGCCCAGCACGGCGACACCGTGTCATCCCCCTTCCTCTCAAGCGGGCAATTGCCCTGACGGCCAATCGCCCCTGCGAATTCGAGGCAACACCTGACGATCAAGGTTCCTGCGGGTCCTGTAGATATGACAAAGGGCGCCGAGGCGCCCTTTGTCATTGAGAGGAGCTTGATAGCCCCGACTATCAACCCGTGTTACGCATACCGGCTGCGATGCCGGCGATGGTGACCATCAGCGCCTGATCCAGCTCGGGATGCAGGGTCTCCGGGTGGTTGCGCGAGCGGCCCAGCAGTTCGACCTGCAGTACGTTGAGCGGGTCTGTGTAGGGGTTGCGCAGCTTGATGGACTCCTTGATCCAGGGCTGGTCGTCGAGCAAGTCGCCCTGCGGGCGCAGCTCCAGCACCACCTGGATGGAGTCGGCAAGCTCCTGACGCAGCTGTTTGCCCAGGCCCCACAGCTCCTTGGGCACCAGCCGGGTGTCGTAGTATTCAGCCAGCCAGACGTCCGCCTTGAGGAACACCATCTCCAGCATCTCGAGGCGGGTGCGGAAGAAGGGCCACTGACGGCTCATCTCTTCCAGCACGCCTTTCTGACCGTCGGCGATGGCTTGCTGCAGCCCCTTGTGGGCACCGAGCCAGGCCGGCAGCATCAGCCGGTTCTGGGTCCAGGCGAAGATCCAGGGGATGGCGCGCAGGCTCTCGACCCCGCCGTTGGGCTTGCGCTTGGAGGGGCGCGAGCCGAGCGGCAGCTTGCCGAGCTCCATCTCGGGGGTGGCGGCGCGGAAGTAGGGCACGAAGTCCGGATGACCGCGCACGATACTGCGGTAGTGATCGCAGGAGACAGACGCCAGCTGCTCCATCACGGCGCGCCAGCACTCCTTGGGCTTGGGCGGTGGCAGCAGGTTCCCCTCCAGCACGGCGCTGGTGTAGAGGTTGAGGCTCTGGATGGCCACCTTCGGCAGGCCGAACTTGAAGCGGATCATCTCGCCCTGTTCGGTCACCCGCAGGCCACCGCGCAGGGATCCTGGCGGTTGCGACAGGATCGCCTGATGGGCAGGGGCGCCACCGCGGCCGACGGTACCGCCACGGCCATGGAACAGGGTGAGGCGCAGGTTGTTGGCCTCGGCCAGCGCCACCAGGGATTCCATGGCGGCGTACTGGGCCCAGCCGGCGGCCATCATGCCCGCGTCCTTGGCGGAGTCAGAGTAGCCGATCATCACGTACTGACGGCCCTGGATGTAGCCGCGATACCAGTCCACCGACAGCAGGCGCTCCATCACGGCGGTACCCGCCATCAGGTCTTCCTGGGTCTCGAACAGCGGGGCGACCGGCATGCGGAACTTGCAGCCGGCCTCTTTGAGCAACAGCTGCACCGCCAGCACGTCGGACGGTGCGCCGGCCATGGAGATGATGTAGATGCCGAACGCATCGGGATCGTGCTGGGCGATGACCTTGCAGGTGTCCAGGGTCTCGCGGGTCTCGTCGCTCGGCTCCCAGTCGGTCGGGATGAGCGGGCGGCGGGAGTTGAGTTCGTTGAGCAGGAAGGCTTGCTTGTCGTCCTCGCTCCATTCGGCGTAGTCACCCATGCCGAGGTAGCGGGTCAGCTCGGAGAAGACCTGGCCGTGGCGCTCGCCATCCTGACGGATGTCCAGCTTGACCAGGTGGATACCGAAGCAGGCCAGCTTGCGCAGCACGTCCAGCAGCATGCCATCGGCGATGTTGCCCATGCCGCAGGCGTGCAGGGAGTGGTAGCAGAGCTCCAGCGGCTCGCGCAGCTGGGCGGTGGTCTTGACCAGATCCCGGCTCTCGCTCGCCTGGCCCTGCACCTTGGCGGTGAGGAACTCCTGGGTTTCGCGCAGCTGTTCGCGCAGCTCGCGTACCAGGGCGCGGTAAGGCTCGGGGTGATCGCCGACCCGCTCGCGCACGGCGTCGGTGCAGTCGGACATGGAGAGCTCGGAGGTGAGCTCCTTGATGTCCTTGTAGAACAGGCTCACCGCCATCCAGCGGCCCAGCTCCAGCACTTCGGCGGTCACCTTGGCGGTGACGAAGGGATTGCCGTCGCGGTCACCGCCCATCCAGGAGGTGAACTTGACCGGCGCGGCATCCAGCGGCAGCCGCACACCCAGGTGGTGTTGCAGCCGCTCGTCCAGATTGCGCATGAATTCGGGGATGGCCGGCCACAGGCTGTTTTCCACCACGGCGAAGCCCCACTTGGCCTCGTCCACCGGGGTCGGGCGCTGTTCGCGGATCTCGTTGGTGTGCCAGGCCTGGTTGACCAGCTGTTCGATGCGATTGAGGATCTTGTCCCGCTCGCGGGGCAGCAGATCGGACAGCTCCAGCGCCTCGAGGCAGTCGTTGAGCTGTACGTGCTTGTGGATCAGGGTGCGACGGGTCACCTCGGTGGGGTGAGCGGTCAGCACCAGATCGATGTCCAGCTCGCGCACGGCCTGGATGATGGCCTCCTGCGACAGGTTGGAGGCTTTCAGCTTGTCGAACATCTGCTCGAGCGGATCCGGGGTGCAGACCTGCTCTTCGCAGCGACGGGAGATGGTGTGGAACTGTTCGGCCACGTTGGCCAGGTTGAGAAACTGGCTGAAGGCGCGGGCCACCGGCAGCAGCTCGTCATCGCTCAGGTTGCGCAGGGTATCGAGCAGACGTTCCCGGTCTGTCTCATTGCCTTTGCGGGAGGATTTGGCCAGCTGGCGAATGGTTTCGATCTTGTCGAGGAAGGCCTGTCCCTGATGATCCTTGATGGACTTGCCCAGCAGTTGACCCAGCATGCCTACGTTGGCGCGTAGTGCGGCGTACTTTTCGTTCATTCCACATCCTTATCTTGTTGGTGCCTGACACCCATCCGGGGTGAGAGACGACCTCACTTATTGTTGTGCGATTACAACATATGCTCCGTCATCTTAGGGTGACAATCTACCCAGATTGTCTGCGCAAGGTCAAATAACAGGCCGATTCAGAACATGTATTTCCATCACCAGTCCCGAGGTGCGATGTCATGTAACTTACTTACATTCCCGTCAATTCAGAGACAGAAACGGCGGATCAGGTGCTGCAATACGCGGGTGGTCGGTTTGACGAACGACAGATCCAGATATTCGTCCGGCTGGTGGGCCTGGGCGATGTGGCCGGGGCCCAGCACTATGGTTTCACAACCGAGCTGCTGGATGAAGGGGGCCTCGGTGCAATAGTTCACGGATTCGGCGGCCCGGCCGCTTGCCCGCTCGGCCTCGCGCACCAGCTCGGAGTCATCGGCGCAGGCGTAGGCGGGGATCGGCTCGTGCAGGTGCTGCAGGTGCAGGCAGCCTGGCTGGTGGATCTCGATGGGGGAGAGCGCCTCTTTGAGCATGCCCATCAGCTCGTCGGGGCCCACCTGCGGGGTGGGGCGCATGTCGATGTGCAGTTCGCAGCAACCGCAGATGCGGTTCGGGCTGTCACCCCCCTGGATGTAGCCGAGGTTCAGGGTCGGCTGCGGCACGGCGAATCTGTGGTCGGCGTACTTCTCCTTCAGGCTGTGCTGCAGCTTGAGCACCTGGCCCATGGCCTGGTGCATGATCTCCAGCGCGTTGACGCCGTTGGCGGGATCCGAGCTGTGACCGCTCTTGCCGGTAATGCGGATGGCTTCCGACATGTGCCCCTTGTGGGCCACCACCGGTACCAGCCCGGTCGGCTCGCCGATCACCGCGTAGTCGGGTTTTAGTTCGGCTGCGGCAGCGATGGCGCGGGCCCCCGCCATGGTGGTCTCTTCATCGGCGGTAGCCAGAATGCGCAGCGGCTTGTTGAGCGTCTTGAGATCGATCTCCTTGAGCGCCTCGACGATAAAGGCGAAGAAGCCCTTCATATCGATGGTACCGAGGCCATAGAGGCGGTTGCCCTCTTCGGTCACCTTGAAGGGATCCTTGCGCCAGGCGCCCTCGTCGAACGGCACCGTATCGGTGTGGCCCGCCAGCAGCAGCCCCCCTTCGCCGTGACCTATCGTCGCCACCAGATTGAACTTGCCCGGCAGATCGGGCAGGGCGGTCACCTCGCACTGAAAACCGAGCTGACCGAACCAGTCGGCCAGCAGCCGGATCACCGCCTCATTGCTCTGATCCCAGCGGGGATCCGTGCTGCTGATGGACGGAATCGCAATAATATTCTTGTAGAGTGAAAAAAAATCCAGATTGGCCACCTGCTCCTCCTTGCTTCCCCGGAATGTTTCTGTTAGAAAATACAAATGCAAAGTGAGTGCATGAATATTCTGTAAGTTTGCCTGAATACGTGGCTCATCGACAAGGCTTCTAGTTGTAAGGGAAAGTTAATGTTCTGTCACCTGATCTATAACCGACGACACACACCCGCCTGAATTGCCCCTCCGCACTTGTGCATGGGGCATCGAACCCCCTTGTGCACCGCAGCACCATGCTGTGAATCTCGAACTCTGACTTGGAATACTCAACATGCTTAACACCGTTATCGTCGGTGCCAGTGGCTACGCGGGAGCCGAGCTGGCCGCCCTGGTCCAGAACCATCCACAACTCAAGTTGTTCGGCCTCTATGTTTCCGCCGGCAGCCAAGACGCCCACAAGCGTTTCTCTTCTCTGCATCCCCAGTGGGTCGGCGCGCTGGATCAGCCGCTGCTGCCGCTGGACGAAGATGGCATGACCCGGATCCTGACCCAGGCCGATCTGGTGCTGCTGGCCACCGCCCACGAGGTGAGCGCCGAGCTTGCACCCAAGTTCCTGGCCAAGGGGCTGCCGGTGTTCGATCTCTCCGGCGCCTTCCGGGTCAAGGATCAGAACTTTTACGACAGCTTCTACGGCTTTACCCACGAGAGCGAACAGTGGCTGGATCAGGCCGCCTACGGCCTGGCGGAGTGGAATGCCGAAGCGGTCAAGGCGGCCCAGCTGATTGCCGTGCCTGGTTGCTACCCGACCGCCTCCCTTTGCGCCCTCAAGCCGTTGCAGCAAGCCGGACTGATTGCCAAGGGGTGGCAGCCCATCATCAACGCCGTCTCCGGGGTCTCCGGGGCAGGTCGCAAAGCGGCCATCAACACCAGCTTCTGCGAGGTGAGCCTCAACCCCTACGGCACCTTCAATCACAGACATCAGCCGGAGATCAGCCACCACCTCGGCAAGGAGGTGCTGTTCCAGCCTCACCTTGGCAACTATGTGCGCGGCATTCTGGCCACCATCTATGTGCAACTGGCGGACGGCGTGACACAGACCCAGGTGGATCAGGCCTACCTCAAGGCCTACGAGGGCAAGCCGCTGGTGCGCCTCACCGGCCAGATGCCCTCCATCCGTGGTGTTGCGGGCACCCCGTACTGCGACCTCGCCTGGCAACAGCAGGGCAACATGCTGGTGGTGGTCTCCGCCATCGACAACCTGCTCAAGGGCGCCGCCTCCCAGGCCATGCAGTGCATAAATATCAAATTTGGATTTGAACCGGCCACCGGCCTGATTTAAGGACTCAAGGAAGGATCGCAACGATGGACAAGCAGACTCTGGTAATCAAGTTGGGTGGCGCACTGATCGAAAACGACGAGGCGCTGACCGCCCTGTTCGCCACCCTCAAGACCTTTCTGGACGAGCAGCACAGACCCCTGGTGCTGGTGCACGGCGGCGGCTGCCTGGTGGATGACCTGCTCAAGGGGCTGGGTCTCACCTCCACCAAGAAGAACGGTCTGCGGGTGACCCCGTTCGAGCAGATCCCCTTCATCGCCGGCGCGCTGGCCGGTACCGCCAACAAGATGATGATGGCCAAGGCCATCGCCACCGACATCCCGGCGGTGGGGCTCTGCCTGGCGGACGGCGGTCTGTGCCAGGTGACCCAGCTCGACCCGGCGCTCGGCGCCGTGGGTGACTGCCAGCCGGGCAACCCGGCGCTGGTGGCGGGGATCCTCGCTCAGGGCTTCCTGCCGGTGGTGAGCTCCATCGGCATCACGGCCCAGGGGCAGCTGATGAACGTCAACGCGGATCAGGCGGCCACCGCCATTGCCGAGGCGCTGGGCGCCGATTTGGTGATGCTCTCCGACGTGAGCGGCATCCTGGATGGCAAGGGCAAGCTGGTGCCCCAGCTCGACAAGGTGACCGCGCTGGATCTGATGGAGAAGGGGGTGATCAGCGACGGCATGGCGGTCAAGGTGAAAGCCGCCCTGCATGCCGCCGAGACCCTGGGCAAACCGGTCTGTGTCGCCAGCTGGCGCTACCCGGATCAGCTGCTCAAGCTGCTGGCTGGCGGCGCCGTCGGTACTATCGTCACGAGTGCCGTCGGCACTGGGGTCCCCCTCTGATCTCCACCGGAACAAGGAACATCCGATGCAACATCTTCTGAAAGACAGTGATCTGAACAAAGCCCAGATTGAAGCGCTGATCGCCCTGGGCAAAGCGGTCAAGGCCGACCCAAAGAAGTACGGCCAGGCGCTGGCCGGCAAGAGCGTGGTGACTCTGTTCGAGAAGCCCTCCCTGCGCACCCGGGTCACCTTCGACATTGGCATCGCCAAACTGGGCGGCCACAGCGTCTATCTGGATCAGCAGAACGGCGCGCTGGGCAAGCGGGAATCGGTGAAGGATTTCGCCGCCAACCTGTCGCGCTGGTGTGATGCCATCGTCGCCCGGGTGTTCGATCACCAGACCCTGGTCGAGCTGGCGGAGCACGGCACAGTGCCGGTGGTGAACAGCCTGTGCAACCTCTACCACCCCTGTCAGGGGCTGGCGGACTTTATGACCATTGCCGAGCACTATGACGACCTGTCGAAGGTGAAGCTGGCCTACCTCGGTGATGGCAACAACGTCAGCCACTCTCTGCTGCTGCTGGGAGCGACCCTGGGTACCGACGTGACCCTGGTCTGCCCGAAAGGCCACGGCCCGGATACCCAGATCTTCCTGCAGGCCCAGGCGCTGGCAGCCCAGTCCGGTGCGACCATCCACATCAGCGACGACGTGGCGGCCATCGAAGGGTTTGACGTGGCCTACACGGATACCTGGGTCTCCATGGGTGACAACACGCCAATGGAGCAGGTAAAAGATATCTTTATGCCTTATCAGATCAACCAGGCCCTGCTCGACCGTACCGGAATCCAGCATGTGCTGCACTGCCAGCCGGCGCACCGGGAGCTGGAGATCACCTCTCAGGTCATGGACGGGCCTGGCTCCCTCATCATGGACGAGGCAGAAAACCGGATGCATATCCAGAACGCCGTACTGCTGACCCTGCTTGGGCACAAATAACGGCAACCGACCCCAAATAACACCCTTTTATCGAATCATCATGGAGAGAAGTAAATGAGCGGAATCAACAAGATCGTACTGGCTTACTCGGGCGGACTGGATACCTCGGCCATCATTCCCTGGCTGAAGGAAAACTATGATGCGGAGATCATCGCCTTCGTCGCCGACGTCGGTCAGGAGCGTGACGATCTGGAAGGGATCGAGCAAAAAGCCATCGCCTCCGGTGCCACCAAGTGCATCGTCAAGGATCTGCGGGAAGAGTTCGTCAAAGAGTACGTCTACCCGACCCTGAAGACCGGCGCCGTCTATGAGGGCACCTATCTGCTGGGGACCTCCATGGCCCGTCCGGTGATCGCCAAGGCCATGGTCGAGGCCGCGCTGGCGGAAGGGGCCGATGCCATCTCCCACGGTTGCACCGGCAAGGGCAACGATCAGGTGCGTTTCGAAGGTGCGGTCGCCGCGCTGGCGCCCCAGCTGAAAGTGATCGCCCCCTGGCGTCTGTGGGACATGCGCTCCCGGGAGGATCTGCTGGCCTACCTGGAGACCCGCAACATCCCCTGCAAGGCGACCCTGAAGAAGATCTACAGCCGCGATGCCAACGCCTGGCACATCTCCACCGAGGGTGGCGAGCTGGAGAGCACCTGGAACGAGCCGTCCGAAGCGGTCTGGCAGTGGACCGTGCCCGCCGAGCAGGCACCGGATCAGCCGGAGTACGTCAAGCTGACCGTGGCCCAGGGTGAAGTGGTGGCCGTTGACGACCAGCCGCTCAGCCCGCACCAGATCCTGATGACCCTGAACGAGCGTGCCGGCAAGCACGGCGTAGGCCGCATCGACATCACCGAAAACCGGATGGTGGGCATGAAGTCCCGCGGCTGCTACGAGACCCCGGGTGGTACCGTGATGGTCGCCGCGCTGCGCGCAGTGGAAGAGCTGGTACTGGATCGCCCGACCCGCGCCTGGCGGGAAAAGCTGGGGGCCGAGTTCTCCCACCTGGTCTATGACGGTCGCTGGTTCACCCCGCTGTGCAAGGCCATCGTCGCCTCCGCCAATGCCATTGCCGAAGATCTCGACGGTGAAGTGGTGCTGAAGATGTACAAGGGTCAGGTCACCGCGGTGCAGAAGAAGTCGCCGAACAGCCTCTACTCCGAAGACTTCGCCACTTTCGGCGCCGACGAAGTGTACGACCAGAGCCATGCCGAAGGCTTCATCCGTCTCTACACCCTGGCCAGCCGGATCCGCGCCATGAAGGAGCAGCACCAGGCCATCGGTGGCGATCACACCCACGGCTAAGCAAGCGCGATAACCCGTTGATTCCGTTGAGGGGGCATGGCCCCCTCTTCTGTAGGTTGAGGGCATGGCTCCTGAGCCATCATCGGCGGTGTGACAAGAGCGGCAGCGCCCCGGCCGCTTCTGTGAGATAACAGGGGAGGTTTTCGAATTATTTGGTGTGCTTTGCCCCCTTCTCCCCTTGCGGGAGAAGGGTTGGGGATGAGGGGGAGGTCATTGGCCATTCCCCTCACCCTAGCCCTCTCCCAGAGGGAGAGGGGACCGGTTCGTAGTTGCTGGATGTGACGTGTTTAACGGCAACAGCGTCGCTCACTACCGCACTGTTATGCAGAAAAATACAGGGCAAGATTTTTGCGCGCAGGCCAAGGGGCTGCGCCAGTACGGCAGGCACAAAGCGCCGCCGACAACGCATTCAAGGAGAGCAGTATGGCACTTTGGGGTGGACGCTTCCGTCAGGGAGCCGATAGCCGGTTCAAGCAGTTCAACGATTCGCTGCGGTTCGATTACCGGCTGGCAGAGCAGGATATTCAGGGCTCCATGGCCTGGGCCAAAGCGCTGGTCAAGGTGGGCGTGTTGACCGAGGGTGAACAGGCCAAGTTACAGCAGGCGATGGAAGTGCTGCTCGCCTCGGTGCAGCAGGATCCCCAGCAGATCCTCAGCTCGGACGCCGAAGATATCCACTCCTGGGTCGAGAGCCAGCTCATCGCCGCCGTCGGCGACCTTGGCAAAAAGCTGCACACCGGCCGCTCGCGCAACGATCAGGTCGCCACCGACCTGAAACTCTGGTGCAAGGCCCAGGGCGAGCTGCTGCTTGGCTCCATCACCGCCCTGCAACAAGGGCTGGTCGCCTCCGCTCGCGCCAATCAGGCCGCTGTGCTGCCGGGTTACACCCACCTGCAGCGGGCCCAACCGGTCACCTACGCCCACTGGGCGCTGGCCTATGTGGAGATGCTGGAGCGGGACTACTCCCGCCTGCAGGATGCCCTCAAGCGCCTCGACACCAGCCCGCTCGGCTGTGGCGCACTGGCGGGCACCGCCTACGCCATCGACCGCGAAGCCCTGGCGCTCGACATGGGCTTTGCCGGCGCCACCCGCAACAGCCTGGATTCGGTCTCCGACCGGGATCACGTGGTGGAGCTGATGCACGTGGCATCCCTCTCCATGACCCACCTGTCGCGCTTTGCCGAAGATCTTATCTTCTACAACACTGGCGAGGCGGGCTTTGTCGAGCTGTCCGATGCGGTCACCTCAGGTTCGTCGCTGATGCCGCAGAAGAAGAACCCGGATGCGCTGGAGCTGATCCGCGGCAAGACCGGTCGGGTGGTCGGCGCCCAGATGGGCATGCTGATGAGCCTGAAGGCGCTGCCGCTGGCCTACAACAAGGACATGCAGGAAGACAAAGAGGGGCTGTTCGATGCCCTCGACACCTGGCACGACTGCCTCGACATGGCGGCGCTGGTGCTGATCGATCTGAAGGTCAATGGCGAACGCACCATGGCGGCGGCCCAGGGCGGCTACGCCAATGCCACTGAGCTGGCGGACTATCTGGTGGCCAAGGGAATTCCGTTCCGTGAGGCGCACCATATCGTCGGCGAGACCGTGGTCTACGCGATCCAGGTGAAGAAGCCGCTGGAGGAGCTGACCATCGGCGAGTTCCAGCGCTTCAGCCCGGTGATCGAGTTCGACGTCTACCCCAATCTGGAGCTGGAAGCGACCCTCGCCAAGCGGGTTGCCAAAGGCGGCGTCGCCCGTGAGCAGGTTGAGGCAGCCCTGACTGCCGCCGAAGCTTGGCTGGCCAAGCGCGGCTGATTGCCAAGCCGAATGAAACGAAGAGGGCTCAGGCCCTCTTTTTTATGTCTATGCCATCGCCTGCCACTACCGATTGCGCAAGAATGGGCTGCTGCATGGACGTCAATGCCTCGCTCAAGGAGCCCTTATGTATCAACCACCCCATTTCGCCGTTACCGACTCCGAGACCCTGCACCAGCTGATCCGGGCCTATCCGCTGGGGGCCCTGATCACCCATGGTGAAGGAGGACTGGATGCCAACCATCTGCCATTCGAGCTGGATTCAGGGGAAGGGGCCCATGGCGTCCTGCGTGCCCACGTTGCTCGCAACAACCCGCTCTGGCAGGATGTGAAAGACGGTGACGAGGTATTGGTGATCTTCAGGGCCGCCGACGGCTACATCTCCCCCAGCTGGTATCCGGGTAAGCATGAGCATCACCAGCAGGTGCCGACCTGGAACTATGCCGTGGTGCACGCCCATGGCCGTATCCGGGTGAGGGACGATGCCCGCTTCGTGCGTCGCTTGCTCGCGACCCTGACCCGTACCCACGAGGCAGGAGAGTCCATTCCTTGGAAGATGGCGGATGCGCCGCGAGACTATCTCGAGGCCAAAGTGGCTGCTGTGGTGGGAATCGAAATCGAGATAACCGGGCTGGTCGGCAAGTTCAAACTGGGTCAGAACAAGGAGGCGGCGGATCGCCTGGGAGCGGCCAATACCTTGCAGGATCGCGGGCAGACCGCGCTGGCTGAGGCAATGCTGAGTCCACCTTGCTCACTACCCTAGCGTGGCAGCATGAGATCCGGCCCGACAAAAACGGCAACCTCCAGGTTGCCGTTTTTCATGGTTCCACTCCCGCTCACGCGCTGGCATTGAGCAGCTTGCCGACCCCTTCCCCCTTGCCGTTGGGCAGGGTTTGCTTGAAGGCGTAGAGCAGCTGATCGAGGTTGAGGTCGCTGTTGCCAAGGGAGCCCTTGAGGGTGTCGAGCTCGCTCTGCAGTGCGTCGAGGCGGGTGCTCTGGGTGCCGTCGGCCAGCTGGGTGCGGGCGGCGTCGATGGCCTGGGGCAGCGACTGGCCTGAGAACTCCTGACCCAGGGTCTGCATCAGCGCCCCCATGAAATGGTTGATGGCGGGGCGGTTCTGCTCGCTGTTGGCATCCTTGATGCCGAGCCGCTGGAACAGGCTCTGCACCGTGGGGGCGAGCCGCTCTTCCTGCACGGGGGTCTCGGCCTTGGCTTGTGGCGTACCATCGCCGAGCAGCTTGCTGCCGAGCTTGAGGGCAAGGGAGGCGAGGGGAAGCAGGGTGCTGATGGCGATCATGATGTCACTCTCCGTACGACTGATGTCATGACGGAGCAGGGAATGGGCCAGTTTGGCGAAAATTCAGCCTGAAAATGGCAGGGGACTGATCCTGCTGTGAATTTAGTTTTTGCCTGGCAGGAGGCGGGTGAGTGCGGGAGGGGGCGGCGGCAAACCCTTGCAGCCCGGGGGCTGGCCGGTTTGCCGCCCGGCTTGCCGGATCAGAGCTCCTTGAACGGGCGGCGCTTCTCCTCCTCGATGACGATGGCCTCCAGATTGGCGATGCGCTCCTGCAGCTGGTTGATGAGCACATCCTGTTTGCCTAGGCGGTCGGTGATACGAATATCCCCCAGCTGGTAGCGGGCCCGCTTGCTGAGAAAGCCGAACAGTGCGCTGATGAAGACGATCAGCACGATACCGGTCCACATGGTCATGAGTGACTCCTTGCCGATGAACAAACGAGAAAACAGCCTGCTTGCCTTCTGTTGTCTCATACCCGATTGCCGGCTGCAATGGCCGACAATCGAGCATTGCGACCCACGTCAGATCGTCTGCCAGAGCGGACGGCCGAGCCAGAGTCCCCACAGGGTGAGGTGCAGCAGCACGATGAACCAGAACACCCTGCGGTAGCTCCCCTTCTGGGTCTTGTGACGCAACCAGTGGCGGGCCACCAGGGCGCCTGGCCAGCCACCGAACAGCTCCAGCAGGTGGAGCCGGGATTCGGGGATGCGCCAGCCACCGCGAATGGCCTGGCGCTTGTCGTGGGCGTAGGCCAGCACCGTCAGCAGGCTCATGGTGGTGACGATGGCGAGCGGCCACCAGTTGGCGTCGGCCAGGCCGAGCCAGGCGGTCCACAGCAGGGGAAGCAGGGCGAGCCAGATCACAGGGCCAGCTCCCAGCCACGGGGGGCGTCCGGGCTCAGGCTGCGGATCACGCGCGCCGGGTTGCCCACCGCCACCGAGTCGGCCGGGATGTCGCGGGTGACCACTGCGCCGGCACCTATGATGGAGCGCGGCCCTATGGTGACGCCGGGGCAGATGATGGCGCCGCCGCCAATCCAGCAGTCATCGCCGATCCGCACCGGCTTGTTGTAGGCGGTCCAGTTGCGTCGCTCCAGATAGTCCATGGTGTGGGTGGCGGTGTAGATCTGCACGTTGGGGGCCAGCAGCACATGGCTGCCTATATGCACCTCGCCCACGTCGAGAATGGTGATGTTGAAGTTGAAGAAGGTCTTCTCGCCGATGTGGATGTTGCGGCCGAATTCGCAGGTGAAGGGAGTGCTGATCCAGCAGGAGTCGGGGCAGTGGCCGAACAGCTCGCCGCACAGGCGCTGGCGCAGGGCTTCGTCACCGGCCGGAGAGGCGTTGAGTTGTGCCAGCAGCGCCTGACCGCGGATCCGGTCGTTCGCTATCTCCTCGCTCTGGCTGTCCAGGGCGCCGCCCGCCAGTACCTTGTCCCAATCGCTTGCCATGCTACAGCTCCTCTCATGTGCCAAGAGGAGCCAGTATACGCGAGCACTTTGGTGGCGTCAGGCTGTCACTTGCTGCAACCTCAGGCGCCGGGCCAGATCAGCGGCAGGATCAGCAGGGCCGAGACGAAGTAGGGCAGCAGCACCCGCAGCCCCAGCCGGCGGCCACCGATCCCCAGGGCCAGCAGCCCCTTCACCAGCGAGTTGACCAGCCCGGCCAGCAGGATGCCGCGGGCCGCCACCTCCAGCGCCAGCTCCTTGTGGGAGAGCTGGGAGAGCGACAAGGTGATGGCGTCCACGTCGGTGATGCCGGAGACCAGCGACAGCAGGTAGACCCCTGAGTTGCCTACCTTGCTCTGCAGCAGGGTGGCCATGAAGCCGATCAGTGCCAGCAGCAGGCCGAACTTGATGGCGGTGGCCAGATCGAGCGGGTTGCTGGTCTGGGGCTGCACCGGGCCGTCGGTCAGCTCCTCGCGCTGGCGCCAGAACCAGAAGGCGAAGCCGTAGACGGTGGCCGCCAGCAGCAGCAGGGGCGCCGCCAGACGCATCGCCAGCTCGCTGTGAATGAGCAGTACCAGCACCAGCAGCCGCAGCCACATGGTGGCCCCCGCCAGCAGGATGCCGGTGGCCAGCAGCCGCTCCAGCCCCCCCTGCTCCTTGTTGAGGCGGGCAAACTGCAGGGTGAGGGCGGTGGAGGAGGCGAGCCCCGCCAGTATGCTGGTGAGCACCAGCCCGGCGCGGGTGCCGAGCAGGCGCACCGCGAAGTGGCCGCAGAACGAGATGCCGGCGATCACCACCACCATCAGCCAGATCTTGAAGGGGTTGAAGGCATCGAGCGGTCCCATCTCCTCGTTGGGCAGCACCGGTAGCAGCACCAGCGAGATGAGCAGAAAGCGCAGGGTGGCGTGAAATTCGGTTTCGCTGAGAAACAGCATCCCCTGCTGGATCTTGCCCTTGAGCCCCATCAGCAGGGCCGCCAGCACGGCGCAGGCCACCGCCTCGCTCGGGCTCAGCAGCACCGACATCAGCCCCAGCAGATAGGTGAGCAGCATGGCCACCGAACTGGTGAGGCCGAACTCCCCCTGCCAGCGCTGGGCCAGCCAGACCGAGAGGCCGCAGCCCGTCACCACCGCCAGCAGACCGAGCAGCGGCAGCCAGGGGCCGAGGGTGGGCAGCAGCAGGGCGCAGACCCCGCCGAGCAGGCCGATGAGGCCATAGGTGCGCATCCCGGCGATGCGCTGGTTGTCCCCCAGCTGGCGCACCTGCCAGCCCCGCTCCAGACCGATGATGAGGCCGATGGCCAGCGACACCAGGGCGCCATTGACGGGTTCTGCATTGATCCACATAACGACTTCCTTTTCGTCATCTGCCTGCCTTGTTTCCATGATGGCACAGCCGGCACCGGGCCAGCGCGGCCTGGCTCACAGAGTGCGCGAATGGCGCCTGCGGCCTCCTGATATGAGCAAATGAGATAAGCAAAGCGTTATTTCTTGGTTCTCGGCATAACAAGCCCACGGCATGCTGCATTCAACCCAACGAGATATGGAGTATCCCCATGAAACTGCGAATGACCGCCCTGACCCTGCTCTCCCTGCTGGCCCTCGGTCAGGCCAATGCCGCCGAGATCCGTTTGCTCAACGTCTCCTACGATCCGACCCGCGAACTGTTCCAGGAGTACAACGGCGCCTTCGCCAAGGAGTGGAAGGCGAAGACCGGCGACGACGTGGTAGTCAGCCAGTCCCATGGCGGCTCCGGCAAGCAGGCGCGCGCCGTGGTGGACGGGCTGGAGGCGGACGTGGTGTCGCTGGCGCTGGCCTATGACGTCAATGCCGTGGCCAAGCAGGGGCTGATTGCCGCCGACTGGCAGAGCCGGCTGGCCAACAATGCGGCGCCCTACACCTCCACCATCGTGTTCCTGGTGAGAAAGGACAATCCCAAGCAGATCAAGGACTGGGATGACCTGGTACGCAAGGACGTGGCCATTGTCACCCCCAACCCCAAAACCTCCGGCGGGGCGCGCTGGAACTACCTGGCTGCTTGGGGCTATGCCCTGAAGAAGAGCGGCAGCGAGGAGGGGGCCAAGCAGTTCGTCGGTGATCTCTACAAGAACGTGAAGGTGCTGGACTCCGGCGCCCGCGGTGCCACCACCAGCTTCATCGAGCGCGGCCTCGGCGACGTGTTGCTGGCCTGGGAGAACGAAGCCCTGCTGGTGCTGGGTCAGCCCGGCAATAGCGACAAGTTCGAGCTGGTGGTGCCGTCGGTCTCCATCCTGGCCGAGCCGCCGGTGGCGGTGGTGGACAAGGTAGCCAAGAAGCACGGCACGGAAGCGGTCGCCAAGGCTTACCTCGATTATCTCTACTCCGACGAGGGGCAGCGCATCATCGCCAAATATCACTACCGCCCCAGCAACCCGGCGATCCTGAAGGAGACTGCGGCCCAGTTCCCGCAACTGGCGCTGTTCACCGTCAAGGATCTGGAAGGGGATTGGGACAAGGCGCAGAAGAAGCACTTCGCCCAGGGCGCCCTGTTTGACCAGATCTACCAGCCGGGTCGCTAAGCGGCCGGTTATCGCCAACTTATCTGGCCCCTGTGCCAGCTGATAGGAGCACCAAGATGAACAAGATCCTCCTGGTTCCCGGTCTGCACAACAGTGGGCCGGATCACTGGCAGAGCCGCTGGCACCAATACTTCCCCCACTGGCAGCGGATGGTGGGGTTGCCGTGGGATCGGCCGGACCTCACGGTCTGGAGCGCCAAGCTGGCGAGCAAGCTGCGCAGCCGGCGCGGCCGGGCTCACCTGGTGGCCCACTCCTTCGGGGCGCTGGCGGCCATCACGGCGGCGCGCCAGCAGCCCGACAAGGTGGCCTCGCTGTTCATCGTGGCCCCGGCAGATCCGGCCCGCTTCGGCTTGCCAGACGAGCTGCTGGCAGGGTCGCTCAAGGTGTCGGCCCAGCTGGTGGTCAGCCGCAACGATCCCTGGATGAGCTTTGAGCGGGCCGAGTACTGGAGCCGCCAGTGGCAGGTGCCGCTGTTCGATGCCGGCGAGGTGGGCCACATCAATGCCCAGTCCGGCCACGGTGAGTGGAATCAGGGGCTCAACCTGCTCGGCACCCTCTATCGGCGGGCCGAGATGGTGGTGGAGCCGACGCCGGCGGTGTGGGAGCGGCGGGCAGCCTTGAGTTTTCGCTGAGCGGCGAGCGTTGATCACAGAGGTTTGGAATAGAGAAGGAGGGCAGGCACCCGACACCACGACAGTCTGATTTGGATAGCTTGGTACATTGCACGACGCTCCATTTTTAGGTCTTTTATTTATATAAAAGACCTTTTTTTCATTTTATGGCTCTAAAAGCCTTGTCCGCCGCTGTTAGACAAAAAAGTGCTTAGCAAAGGCGTTATTGGTGTTTGTTGCCCCAAACAGGAATGCGCAGAATCGCTGTATCTAATGTTTTTCATAACAAACGGATGCGTTATGCGATTTGGTTCTTACTCCGTGCTGCCGGGCTTCGGCCCGACCCTCGGCTTCAGCTTGCTCTATCTGGGCGTGCTGGTGCTGCTGCCGCTCTCGGCGCTGGTGCTGTTCGCGGTGAACAATCTGACCCTGGCCGAGTTCTGGCAGGTGATCGGTTCGCCGCGGGTGCTCGCCTCCTTTCGTCTGAGCTTCGGGGCCGCCCTGGTGGCGGCGCTGCTCAACGCCCTGTTCGGCCTGATCCTGGCCTGGGTGCTGGTGCGCTACACCTTCCCCGGCCGCCGACTGGTGGATGCCCTGATCGACCTGCCGTTCGCCATGCCCACCGCCGTCTCCGGCATCGCCCTGTGCGCCATCTTCGCCCCCAATGGCTGGATCGGGCAGTGGGTTGCCCCGTTTGGCATCGAGCTCGCCTACAACCCCATCGGTGTGGTGATTGCGCTCACCTTCATCGGGCTGCCGTTCGTGGTGCGCACCCTGCAGCCGGTGCTGCGGGAAGCCGAGACCGAGCAGGAGGAGGCCGCCGCCAGCCTAGGTGCCGATCGCTGGCAGACCTTCATCCGGGTGCTGTGGCCGACCCTGGTGCCTGCCCTGCTGACCGGCTTTGCCCTGGCCTTCGCGCGGGCGGTGGGGGAGTACGGCTCCGTCATCTTCATCGCCGGCAACCTGCCGATGGTGTCGGAGATTGCGCCGCTGATGATCATGAGCCACCTGGAGGAGTACGACTACGCCGGCGCCTCGGCCATCGCCGTGGTCATGCTGCTGATCTCTTTCATTTTGTTACTGCTTATCAACAAGTTGCAGGCCTGGAGCTGGGCCCGTATCGGAGGGAGCCGGATATGAACGCATCCAACGCAAGCCTGGCGCTGGCCACGGGCGAGGCGGCGCCGACCACCTCGGTGCGCCAACCTCCCGTCATCCGCGAGCCGGTCTGGGTCAAGTGGCTACTGATCACGGTCGGCCTCGGCTGGTTTGCCGCCCTGCTGCTGCTGCCGCTGGCCACCGTCTTCATCCAGGCGCTGAGCCCTGGCTTGGCCTTTTTCTGGCACGCCATCAGCGAGCCGGAGGCCCTCAGCGCCCTCGGCCTCACCGCCCTGGTGACCCTCTGCTCGGTGCCCCTCAACCTGCTGTTCGGGGTCGCCGCCGCCTGGGCCATCGCCCGTTTCCGTTTCCCGGGCCGGCAGCTGCTCATCACCATCATCGATCTGCCGTTCTCGGTGTCGCCGGTGATCGCGGGGCTGATGTTCGTGCTGATGTTCGGCAGCCGTGGCTGGTTCGGCGAATGGCTGAGCGAGCACGACATCAAGGTGATCTTCGCCACCCCCGGTATCATCCTGGCCACCACCTTCATCACGGTGCCCTTCGTGGTGCGCGAGCTGCTGCCCCAGATGGAGGCGCGCGGCCCGGAAGAGGAAGAGGCGGCCATCATGCTGGGGGCGAGCGGTCTGCAGATGTTCTGGCGGGTCACTCTGCCCGGCATCCGCTGGAGCCTGATGTACGGCCTGCTGCTCTGTACCGCCCGGGCGGTGGGGGAGTTCGGCGCCGTGTCGGTGGTCTCCGGCCACATTCGCGGCCAGACCAACACCCTGCCGCTGCACATCGAGATCCTCTACAACGAGTACCAGACCGGCGCCGCCTTCGCGGTAGCCAGCCTGTTGGCCCTGTTCGGGATCTTCACCCTGCTGGGGGAAACCCTGCTGGCCCGGCTGCGTGCCCAGCCCACTCACTCTCACTGATCACCGAATTCAAGAGGCTGCCATGAGCATTCAGGTACAAGGACTCAACAAGCATTTCAACCAGTACGCGGCGCTGGCCGACATCAACCTCGACTTTCACGACGGTGAGCTGGTGGCGCTGCTCGGCCCCTCCGGCTGCGGCAAGACCACGTTGCTGAGGATCATCGCCGGGCTGGAGCAGGCCGACAGCGGCAGCGTCATCATCCGCGGCGAGGATGCCTCGGATCTGCACGTGCGCGAGCGCAATGTCGGCTTCGTGTTCCAGCACTACGCCCTGTTTCGTCACATGACGGTGTTTGAGAACGTGGCGTTTGGCCTTAGGGTCAAGCCGCGCAGCGAGCGACCGGCCGAGGCGGCGATCCGCGCCCGGGTCAAGGAGCTGCTGGATCTGGTGCAGCTCAGCCACGTGGCCGCGCGCTACCCGACCCAGCTCTCCGGCGGCCAGCGTCAGCGGGTCGCGCTGGCCCGCGCGCTGGCGGTGCAGCCCAAGGTGCTGCTGCTGGACGAGCCCTTCGGCGCCCTCGACGCCCAGGTGCGCAAGGAGCTGCGCCGCTGGCTGCGGGAGTTGCACGACGAGCTGCACGTCACCAGCCTGTTCGTCACCCACGATCAGGAGGAGGCGCTGGAGGTGGCGGACCGGGTGGTGCTGATGAACGCCGGCAAGGTCGAGCAAATCGGCACCCCGGCCGAGGTCTACGACCAGCCCGCCAGCTCCTTCGTGCACAGCTTCCTCGGCAGCGTGAACCTGTTTCGCGGCCGGGTGGCCGGGCAGGGGCTCGGCATCGGCGAGCAGCTGCTGGGCGGGCCCATCAGCTCCCAGCTGGCGGAAGGCAGCGCCGCCGTCGCCTATGTGCGTCCCCACGAGCTGGAGATACTGCCGGCGGATGCACCGGGCGGCATCAGCGCCACCATCACTCGCCTGCTGCCCATGGGGCCGCGCATCCGGGTGGAACTGCGTGGCAATGGGGATACAAACGGTGCACACTTCGAAGCCGAGCTGAGCAAGGAGGCAGCCCGCGCCTTCAGCCCGGGCCAGGGGGTGCGGCTGGTGGCCAAACAGGCCCAGCTCTACCCGGATTACCAGATTTGAGTGGCAGGCCCTTGGCGGGCCGTGCAGGCAAGCAGCGTGACCATGGCGGGGTCTGCCCGCCAGGGATACAACAGGGTCAGTATGGCGCTCAGAGTTCAGGCTCGGGCGGCCAGACAAGATAACAACAAGGCGGCGGGGAAGGCCCCGACCGGCCGGTCAGCGCAGGAGGCGATGACGTGAATTTTCAGCAGTTGCGAATTATCCGGGAGGCGGCACGGCGGGATTACAACCTGACCGAGGTGGCCAATGCCCTGTTTACCTCCCAGTCCGGGGTCAGCCGCCATATCCGCGAGCTGGAAGAGGAGCTGGGGATCGAGTTGTTCATCCGCTACGGCAAGCGGCTGCTCGGCATGACCGAGCCGGGCAAGGAGCTGCTGGTGATCGCCGAGCGCATCCTCAACGACGCCAACAACATCCGCAAGCTGGCCAGCACCTTCGCCAACCGCGAGTCGGGCCGGCTGCTGGTGGCGACCACCCATACCCAGGCCCGTTATGCCTTGCCGCGGGTGGTGAAGGCGTTTCGCGAGCAGTTCCCGCTGGTGCAGCTGGAGCTGCGCCAGGGCAGCCCGGAGGAGATAGTGCGGCTGGTGCAGACCGGCGAGGTGGACATCGGTATCAGCAGCGAGCAGCTCGACAAGAGCGAAGGGGTGGTGGCGTTTCCCTACTACCGCTGGCACCACAACATAGTGGTGCCGGAGCAGCATCCGCTCACCGCCGAGCGGGAGCTGACCCTGGCGGCGCTGGCCCACTGGCCCATCATCACCTATCAGGCCGGCCTGACCGGGCGGGCGCGGGTGGACGAGGCGTTTGCCGAGGCCGGCATCGCCCCGCAGATCCTGCTGACCGCGCAGGACTCCGACGTCATCAAGACCTATGTCGAGCTGGAGATGGGGGTGGGCATACTGGCTGACATGGCGTTTGACACCCAGCGCGACAAGGGGCTGGTGCAGCTGGACGGCAGCCGGCTGTTTGCGCCCCACACCGCCTGGATCGGTCTCAAGCAGGGGCAGTTCCAGCACAACTTCGCCTGGCAGTTCATCCAGCTCTGCAACCCGGAGCTGGCGCTGGCGGACATTCAGGCCCGCGCCATGGGCAGCGAGGCGGCCATCGATTTCCAGATCTGAGGTGGTGCATCAGAAAAAACGGGGAGCCAGTGGCTCCCCGTTTTGTTGATGGCGTCATGCTGGGCCTGCGGCTCAGTTCACCTGGATCCAGGCATCCTGCCAATTGGTGCCGACCCCGGGTTCATACTGGGTGGCACTGGCCGACCACTGGCTGCACCAGCCGCGATAGGGGAAGGGCTTGCACTGGTAGACCTTGCCGTTCTTGGGCTGCAGCACCTTGGTACCGTCGGTGTAGGACTTGAGCCCGTCCGGGAAGGTGAACTGGTAGTCACCGCCGGCGGCCGGATCCTTGAGCATCAGATCCAGGGTCTGCTGCACCGCATCGCCACCGGCCTTGGGTTTGCCCTCGATCACCAGCTGGTGGTGACCGGCGCTGAGCCCGGTGAGCGGCATGGTGAAGCTGTGGGTGCTGTCCTTGATGTCGGCGCTGGTCTGCCCCTTGGCGGCCCCACCGTGATCATACAGGGTGTTGGTGACGGTCAGATCGCCCTCGGCGGCCACGGTAAAGTTGAGGGTGAGCTTGCCCTCGTCGAGCAGGTAGTCGCTCTCCAGGCCGCTCACGCTGACGCCGTTGCTCACTGGCGGCTGCTGTTGCTCGAGCTGGATCTCGACCCGCTCCAGTGCGCTGCCCGCCTTGAAGTAGACCGGGTTCTGGCCGTAGACGGGGTTGAACTGGCCTTCGCCGCTCTGCTGGCCGGCGCGGATCAGGCTCTGCTCTGCATTGATCTTGGTCGCCAGGGCGTGGGTCCAGTTGCTCTTCTGCCCTTGCTCCGGGCTGGCGATGGTCAGCTCGGTCTGCAGATCGGGGCGCACGCCGTTGGCGTCGAACACCAGGGTTCTGGCCTTGTCGCCGACCGCCAGCTCGGTGGAAGGATAGATGGTGCCGCCCTGGCTCCAGGCCAGCGGCGGCTGGGTGCCGCCCTTGAAGTTGGCATCGATCACGTTATAGAAACTGTTGCTGGTGTCCCCCACTTCCCACACCCCCAGGATCACCTGATAGCCGGTGCGCTGGGGCAGGTTGCACTGGTGGGTGACCTGCTTGGGCGGCTGGGTCATGTTGCCGTCCACCACGCAGAAGGGGGTGAGCTCGAAGGCGGCGCGGGTCAGCGGCTGGTTCGGGTTCCAGTCCTGCTTGGTGAGGTAGTAGCGCCAGTTGCGGGTGACGTGGTTGGCGGTGAAGGTCCAGCTGATGGCGAAGGGGCCGGCCTGCACCTCGCGGCGGGTCCAGCGGTCGCTGGTCTGGGCGTTCAGTTCGCGCCAGCTGGCACTGCCGGCCGAGGCGATCTGGCCATCGGGCGGGCCGGCCTGCGGGAAGCCGGAGGGGCCTTCCACGCTCTGGGGCTCCCATTGCACCGCGCCGCACTGGCTGTTGCCGCCGGTCTTGCACAGGTAGTTGCGCGATTCCGGCTGGCTGATATAGCCGTGGGCGAGCACGCTGCCACTGACCAGCAGGGCCAGGGTTGCAGCGACATGATTGAATTGGATTTTTGCTGCCATACATTCCTCTGTTCGACAGATGTGGGCAGTCAAGTTGGCAGGGGGAGTTCCCCGAAGCACGATGTGGCAACCCCGCTATCCTGGACGACATGTCTTTAGACCGGAGGCTTTGCGTCCTGGCCTTTCAACCAGTTTGCCAAATGACTACATAAAGGGTCATGGTGTCGCGTTTGGCGACAACCCATCATGGCTATTTTTGATTAAATAATTAAGTGTAAATCTTTACAGCTTGACCTCATCGGAGTAGAGCAAACACTTAACTGTTTGTTTTTAAATGACGGTTAACTGAACGCCGCCGCATCAATGTCGTCGAACAGGTCGACAAGATGCAAAAAATCCACATTTTTCATCAATGAAGAACGCCCCCGTCAGCCGGGCTGACGGGGGCGTGCGCTGCGACAGGGCAGGACGGATCAGTGGCGAGCGCGGGGGCGTTCGGCCGGGCTCACCTGCCGGTGCAGAGGGGCGAGCCGCTGCTCCAGCTGCTGGTCGATGGCGCTGTCGAGTTTGAATACCGCCAGCCGCTCGTCCAGGCTGCGGGAAAGTCCGGCCAGCAGTTCGCTCTCCTGGGCCAGCTGGGAGGCGGACTGTGACATCTCCAGCGCCGAGTCGTTGATGCCGCTGACGTTGCGGTTCATGTCCTCCGCCACCATGCTCTGCTGCTCCGCGGCGGTCGCTATCTGGGTCGCCATGTCGCTGACGTGCTGGATATGGTTGACGATGAGGGAGAGATCCTGGCCCGCCTTCTCCGACTGGCTGACGCTGCTCTCTGCCAGCTTGCGGCTGGCGTCCATGGCGCTGGCGGCGGTCACCGCCCGCTGTTGCAGCTGGCCGATGGTGCTCTGGATCTCCTCGGTGGACTGGCGGGTGCGACTGGCCAGCTGACGCACCTCGTCGGCCACCACGGCAAACCCGCGGCCCTGCTCGCCGGCGCGGGCTGCCTCGATGGCGGCGTTGAGGGCCAGCAGGTTGGTCTGCTCCGAGATGGCGCTGATGACCGCCGTCACCTCGCTTATCTGCATCACCCCCTCCTTGAGCTGGTTGACCTGCAGGGTGGCTTGCTCCACCTCGGTGGCCAGCGCCTGGATGCCGTGTACGCTGGCGTGCACGTCACGGTTGCCGAGGCCGGCTTCGCTGGTGGCGTCCTGGGTATCGCGGGCGGTGTTCTCGGCGTGGCCCGCCACGTCGGAGATGGTGGCACTCATCTCGTTCATGGCGGTGGCGAGCTGGGCCAGCTGATCCCGCTGGCTGTTGACCGCCTGGTTGGTCTGCTCGGCGGAGGCGGCGATGCGCAGGGCGGCATCCGCCACGTTGCGGGCCCCCTGGCTCGCCTCCAGCAGGGCGCGGCGAATGGCGTCGAGCCCCTGGTTGGTGCAACTGGCGACGGCCCCCAGCTCATCCTTGCCGTGTACCGGGATGCTCACCACCAGATCGCCGGCGGCCACCTGCTGCATGGCCCGGTTGATCTCAGCCAGCGGATTGACGATGGAGCGGCTGATGGCAAAGCCCAGCAGTCCCATCAGCAGGGTCACCAGCAAGGTGGCGCCCCCCATCAGCTGATACTGGGACCAGATGGTGGCCTGGATGTCCTGCAGCAGCACGCCGGAGCCGAGGATCCAGCCCCAGGGCTGATAACCGGCCACCAGCGACATCTTCTGGGCCGCCTCGCCGGAGGGGGAGATCCACTTGTATTCCAGCCGGCCGCTGTGGCCCCCCTTGCCGAGATCCACCATCTGCTGCCAGTGGACGCCGGCGGTGGCGGTGCCGCTCTCACCCATCTGCTGGCCGACCAGCTCGGGTCTGACGGGGTGCACCACCATCCGGCGGTTCTCGTCCAGCACGAACAGGTAGTTGTCGCCGTCAAAGCGCATGCTGTTGAGCATGGCCTTGGCTTCGGCCTGGGCCTGGGGGGCAGGCAGGGTGGCCGCCAGCGTATGGATCCGGCTCATGGCGAGATCCAGCACGGCCTGCAACCTGGCTTCCCGTTCACTCATCAGATTGCGATGCAGGGCACTGACCGAGATGAGCAGCAGTGCGATGAAACCGATCAGCGCCAGTGAGAGCAACAGCATCAGTTTGCGGCTCACGGCAATATCACCGAGCTTGAACATAGTCTCTTCCTTAACTTTCCCGTGCGGGTCTGGTGGTGGCCAGTCCGTTGGCTGGCCCTGATTATTTTGTTATTAACATTTAATTAACTTTCAATGGCTTGGGCCCATAAAACGCCAATTGAGCAATTTGACAATCAGTATAGCCAGCAGACAGAAACCCTCGCTTTTGATAGCGTGATGGCGCGCATCCCGGCGCACTATTTGTCTGCTCAATTTGCAGAAAATGTGAATGAGTTGGCATTTCACCAAAAAGGAGTGGGCGCCCTCGCGGCCGCCCCATAACAAGAGGGAAGTTATGAGTTCCATTGCCAGGAATTATCTCAACCAGCTCAACGCCGACTACCTGCAGGTACACAGGCGCAAGGAGGATCTGTTCTGGTCCACCTACATGGGCACCAGCGACGATCAGGCCGGCTTCACCGCCGCCGAGCAGGCCTACAAGGCGTTCTGCGCCGATCCGGCGCGCCTGCCGGTACTGCGGCAGATGCAGGCCCAGGCCGAGGAGACCGAGCTCAAGCGCGGTCTGGGGGGCTGGATCGCCTTCTTCGAGTGCAACGTCATCGAGGATCCTCAGGCTGCGGCCCTGATGGACGAGCTGGTGGCCGCCGAGGCGGCGCTGTTTGCCCGTCGCCGGGAGCTGAAGCTGACCTTGCTGGACGAGCAGGGCCGGCAGGTGGCCGGCAGCCTGCCCGCCGCCAGCACGGCGCTGGCCGCCAGCAGCGACGAGGCGGTGCGCCACAGCGCGCTCGCCATGTTCCACACCCTGGAGCAGTGGGTGGTCGACAACGGCTATCTGGCCATCGTCGCGCTGCGCAACCGCTTCGCCCGCGCCATGGGTTATCGCGACTACTTCGACTACAAGGTGCACAAGAACGAGCAGATGAGCCCGGCGCAGCTGTTCGCCATTCTCGACGACTTCATCGCCGGCACCGAGCAGCGGCTGCACCAGAGCCTGGCGGAGCTGAAAGCGGCCAAGGGGGAGGTGGCCCTGCTGCCTCACAACCTGCGCTACAGCGTGAGTGGTGACGTGACCCGCCAGCTCGACCCTTACGTGCCCTTCTCGCGGGCGCTGCAGGACTGGGTCGAGAGCTTTCGCCGGCTCGGCATCCAGTACCGCGGCGCCACCCTCACCCTGGATCTGCTGACCAGGGAGGGAAAATACGAGAACGGCTTCTGCCACGGCCCGGTGCCGAGCTTCTGGCAGGAGGGGGAGTGGGTGCCGGCGGTGGTCAACTTCACCAGCCTGGCCAACCCGGCCCAGGTGGGCAGCGGCTGGAGCGGACTCAATACCCTGTTCCACGAGGGTGGCCACGCGGCACACTTTGCCAATGTCACCGGCAACGCCCCCTGCTTCTCCCAGGAGTTCCCTCCCACCTCCATGGCCTACGCCGAGACCCAGTCGATGTTCTGCGACAGCCTGCTGGACGACGCGGACTGGCTCAAGCGCTACGCCAGAAACGCGGCGGGGGAGCCGATCCCCGATGCGCTGATCAAGGCGATGATCGAGGCGCGCCAGCCGTTTCGCGCCTTCAACGAGCGCCAGATTGCGCTGGTGGCCTACTTCGAGCGGGATCTCTACGCCATGGACGAGGCCGAGCGTACCCCGGCCGCCGTGCTGGCACTGGCCCGCCGCTGGGAGCGCCAGATCCTGGGGGTGGAGAGCCCGCGCCCGCTGCTGGCGATCCCGCACCTGCTCAACCAGGAGTCGGCCTGCGCCTATCACGGCTACCTGCTGGCGCTGATGGCGGTGGAGCAGACCCGCGCCTACTTCCTCAAACGCGACGGCTACCTCACCGACAACCCGCGCATCGGGCCGGATCTGGCCGCCCACTACTGGGGGCCGGGCAACGGCATGACCCATGACGAGACGCTGCAAAGCCTGACCGGCAAGGGCTTCAGTGCGGGGCCGCTGGCCCGGGCCTGCAACCAGAGCGTGGCCGAGGCGTGGCAGCAGGCAGAAGCCTGCATGGCGGCGGCCCGCCAGCGTCCTCCAGTTGGCGAGGGTGAGCCGCTCAATGCCCGCATCCGGGTGGTTCACGGCGACCAGCTTATCGCCGACAATAGCGGTTCCGAAGCGGCCATGCTGGCCGACTTCGAGCGCTGGATCCGCGACCACTATCAGGAGACGGTGACCAGCCACTGAGGCGCAAGCCGGTGAACATGCGTTATGTCAGACCCCTGCCGCGGCAGGGGTCTGTTTTCATGGGAAGGAGTCGAGGGTGGGAACAACAGCGCGGTGGCGGTGGCTTCTGGCCACGCTGCTGCTGACGGGAGGGCTGGCGCAGCCGGCCCGGGCACTGCAGGCGCTGACCGAGCAGATGCCCCCTTACAACTATCGGCTGGCCGGTCAGCCGGTGAGCGGTTTCTCGGTGGATCTGCTGCATGCCCTGCTGGCGCGCAGCGGCCTGACGCTGCGCGGTGACATCCAGCTGCAGCCCTGGGCACGGGCCTATCAGAATGCCCGCTATCAGGCGGGCAGCATCCTCTTCTCGGTGGCGCGCACCCCGGAGCGGGAGCAGCAGTTCCAGTGGGTGGGGCCGGTCGGGCCGCGCACCATCAGGGTGTGGCGGCTGAGCTCGCGCACCGACATCCAGCCCCGCAGCCTGCAGGAGGCGAGCCACTACCGGATCGCCGTGGTGCGCAATTCGGCCTCGGCCCAGCAGCTGATCCGCCAGGGGCTGGCGCCGGTCAGCGTCAACAGCGAGGAGGACAAGTTTCGCATGCTGCTGCGCGGCCGGGTGGATCTGGTGACGGCGCTGGATCTGGGGGCCGCCTTTCACATGCACCAGCTGGGCCACGGCCTCGAGGCGCTCACCCCGCTCTTCGTCTATGACGACGGCGAGCAGTACTACTTCGCCCTCAACCTGGCGACGGAGCCGGCCAAGGTGCAGGCCCTGCAGCGGGCCCTCGACCAGATGCGTCAGGATGGCTCGCTGGAGGCGCTGCGCCGGCGCTGGCTCAACCTCCATGCAGTGCCGCCCGCCCCGGCCAGCGGGGCGACCCCCTCCTGATGCCGGCCCGGGCTCAGCCCTGGATCTTCAGCACGCTGACCGGTTTGTCCTTGAGCGCCACCAGCAGCTGGCGGCCCGGCAGCTTGTGGCCGTCGATCATGATGGAGCTGTGGCCGAAGTTGGCCACCAGCCGGCTGCCGTCGGAGAAGCGGGTCTCCTGCACTCGGCCCACCCCGTCACGCCAGCGAAAGCCCACCAGTGCCTTGTCCCACAGCGCCTCGTGCAGCGGGCCGAACTGGCTGTCTAGCCTCACCAGCTCCGGCAGCCGGCTCGCCAGCGTGCTGCGACTCAGGTTGACCAGCGGCGGCGTGTTGTAGAGCAGGCCGAGCAGGGCGCGCTCCTCCTTGATGCCCGGGAATTTCAGATTGTCCAGCAGCCAGTGGTGGCTGTTGAGCACGGAGTCGTGGAACACCGCCTGATAGAGGGGCAGCCGATCCGCCGGGTTGAACACCGTCTTCAGGTAGCGCGGCTTGAGCCGGGCGGGCTGGAAGAAGACCTGCGGCGCCTCGTCCGGCCACCACTTGCCAAGGTAGTAGGGGGACTTGGCCTGCTTGCGCATGGCGGCATCGGTCCAGCCAAAGCCCCAGCTCTGGATGCCGTGGGCAAACAGCAGCGGCTTGCTGGTGAGGGCGTTGCCATCCTCCGAGCCCAGCACTAGCCCGAGTCGCTCACCCACCCAGCTCATGCGGGCGTTGCGGTCGGCGACCATCGCCTGGCTGCCCTGCTGGTGGGCCGGGTTGTAATCGTTGGAGGCCATGGCGGTGCCGTCCACGTCGAGGAACAGGCTGTTGATGCCGCTGGCCTTGGCCAGCTCGCTCATGCGGCTCTTGGCAAACGGCAGGGTGCAGCCGGGGTTGAGATAGACCCCCTCGCCACCAAAGCCCGGCTTGGGCTTGCCGTTGGCCTCGACGATGGCGCAGCGCTTGCCGATCTCCGGCGGCAGCTGGGCGGTGAGCCAGCTGTCGTTGGTGCCGGGCGCGATGGCGGTATCGTAAGAGTCATAGCTGCCCACCAGATAGCCCTGACGCTGGGCGGCGGTGAGGGCATAGCCCTGCTGCAGGGCCGCCGTCCATTGTGGGGTGCCGAGCCACAGCTTGCGCAGTCCCGCCTGCTGCAGCGCCTCGATCACCGGCAGCGACAGCCCCTGGCCCCAGCGCTCCTGCGCCACCAGTTGTTCACCGAACTGGCTCTTGACCCACTGCTGGCGCAGGGCCAGCACCTTGCTCTGGGCCTGCGGGCCCTGCTGGGCAGGCAGCGGCAGCTGGTCGGCAATCAGCCGGTTGAGACCCGCCATGATCAGCGCCTGCTGCCAGGGCTCTGGAGCCTTGGCGGCCAACGCCTCTTGCTCCTCGCTGTTGAAGCCTTGCAGCCACTCCGGCTTTTGCCGGAGCTTGGCCTGCAGCGCGGGCCACGCCCTCACATCTTGCCGATCGAGCAGGGCATCGCCCCACAGGTAGACATGGCTGGCGCCGATCAGCCGCCGCCCGGCGGGGATGCGGGCGACCTTGTCAGCCAGAGACTGCCAGGCCCCCTCGCTCTGCAACCACGCCCGGTAGCGGCGGGCGCCGGCCAGCCAGTCATCCCCCACGCTCAACCGCACCACCATAGGCACCTGCTGGTTGAAGCTGCTGAATTCATGGCTGGCGCTCAGTTGCAGCCGGCCTCCCTGGCGGCTGAAGCGAAGCCGGTTGTCGTAGGGGGTCTGCAGGATCCAGCTGTAGGTCTGCTTGCCGGCATCCTGGCTCCAGAGCGGCAGCTTGAGGTCGTAGTGGGTGTTGAGCTCGGCCAGCTCGTCGCCGACATAGCCGAGCCAGTCGCTGTCGCGCACCGAGAAGCGGCTGCCCTCGCCGAAGGCCAGGGAGAGGTGGGTCTGGTTTTTCGGCAGGCTGAACCAGGCCAGCTGACGGGGACTGTCGCTGACCAGCGTCAACAAGAGGTCGTCACCATCCAGCTTGACCTCCACCCTGGCGTCCTGGGCGGGCCAGTGCCAGCTGGCCTGCTGCTCCCCTTGTTGCAACTGATCGACCTGGCGGGCGGGCTGGCCCGCGCTGACCGGGATCTGGTTGACCGAGATGGCCAGGGTATCGGGATCGATGCGGTAATGCTGGGTCTCGCCCTGCAGTGTCAGGGGGGCGGCGGCCAGCGGCGCCGCCAGCAGTGAAATCAACAGCCAGCCCAGTGCTGGCGCCCGTATCGGCAAACCGTTCATGCAACATCCTTGACCTGATTGATGCCATCAGGGTACGCCGACGCCCGCCCCCCGGTACAGCCAAATCTGCTTAACCCATATGGGGTGAATGGCCTCATTCCAGCCCTTTTTGGAGCCATTTTCATGCGGCAAAAAAGCATCATTCGAACCCTCTCTCAGCCCCCGCCAGCACTGACTTGCGCGACTCATCCTGCGGGTGTGAACCTCCCGCACCCATTTTTTCGACGCCCCATATAGGGGGGTGCCAGCCTGCTCGGCGGTTTCTAGCATGCCTGCTCACTTTGAACGCAATTCATTGTTTTATAAGGATTGTTTTTGACTGGAGTATCAGTATGAAGAGAGCGAAATGGAAGCCTTGGCTGGGGTTGTGCGCCCTCTTGGCCGGGGTGATCGGCTGGTACCTGTGGCCGCACGCGGTGGCGCCCGGTCAGGCGGCGGCAGGGGATGAGGAGCGCGCGGCGGATAGCGGCCCGCTGGCGGAGCTCACGCCACTCGCCGCCATGCCTGCGCCTGTGCTCAAGCCAGCGCCGGTCGCGGCCCCCGCCAAGCCGGATCGGCTGCGGGAAGATGGCTGCCAGCAGCTGGAGACCCCCTGGCAGGCGGCCGAGGTGGATGCCGACTTTCCGCTGGCGGAGCCCGGCGATGCGGTCGAGCAGCCCCAGCCGATCGCCCTGCAGGGCAGCGATCTGGAGCGGGCCCAGGTGGGTGACAGCGTGGCCCTGCCGCTACCGGACGGCAGCACCCTGCAGGCCAGGGTGACCAAGGTTGAGCTGCAGCGGGGCGGGGAGCGCAACTGGCAAGGGGAAATTCGGGTCGACGGTGACAGCTATCCGGTCAATTTCACCGTCGGCAAGCAAGCGACTTTCGGGTTCATCGGCACGCCGCAAGGCAGTTACTCCGTCGAGACCCTGGGAGGCAAGGGTTGGGTTTACAAGAACCCGCCGCTGGATCTGGGTCATGGCGGCGATGACGCCCTGATCCCGACTCACCAATAACAACAGAAAAGGAAGATCACATGCAGAAAACCACCTTGGGGATCATGATTGCGGGATTGCTCGGGGCGACCCCGGTGCTGGCGGAAACCATCGACCTGATGGTGTTGCACAGTCCGGGGCTGGCGGCCCGCTATCAGGGGGACGCCCAGACCCGGATCCAGCACATGATCAACGTCACCAACCAGATCTATGCTGCCAGCGGCCTGGATCTGACGGTGCGGGCCGTGCACGACCAGCAGGTCAATTACCCGGATGGCGGCACCGACAAATCTGCACTCAACGCGGTGACCTACCAGCAGGATCCGGCTTTCAAGCAGGTACCGACCCTGCGCACCCGCTATGGCGCCGACATGGTGGTGCTGATGCGGCCCCAGACCGGTGACCACGGCAGCTGCGGGCTGGCCTGGGTTGGCGGTTCCGCGACCTATACCGATGGCAGCAAGGCGTATGCCGACGGGGATGTCTCCCAGGATGCCGGCAGCATGTTCAGCCATGTCACGGCCACCGGCTGTGGTGACGTGGTGCTGGCGCACGAGCTGGGTCACAACATGGGGCTCAACCACTCCCGCCTGCAGGATGGCACGGGGGGCACTTATCACTATGCGCTGGGACACGGGGTGCGGGGTTCCTTCGCCACCGTGATGGCTTATCCCTCCAGCTTCGGGGTCTACAGCCACGAGTACAAGTTCTCCAGCCCGGACCTGATCTGCAAGGGGCAGCCGTGTGGCGTGGATTATCGGGATCAGGCCAACGGTGCCGATGCGGTGCGGGCGCTGAAGGTGACAACGCCACAGATCGCCGCTTTCTATCCCACCATGGTGTCGGAAGAGCTGCCGGATCTGGGCGAGCTGGAGCGCTCCCTCGAGACCCGGCGCCAGGACCTGGCGGCGGCTCAGGAGCACTACAGCCAGCAGGTGGCGGCCAGAACCGCCCTGCAGGATCGCCAGCAGACGCTCAAGGGCAACTTTGATCGCTACCAGCGCGAGCTGAGCCAGCTGAACCAGCGCAACCGCCAGACGGTGCAGGAGATCAACCGGCTGGTGCGCGAGCACAACAGCTACAACGGCAGCTACGGCCCGCAAGAGTATCGCCGGATCCGCGCCATCCAGGCGGGCCTGAGCGCCCGCATCGATCAGCTGCACGATGAGAACAACGCCATCATTCGCCAGTCCAACGAGATCAGCCTGCGCTACCAGGCCGAGGTGAACGAGTACAACGGCAGCTGGGATCGCTACAACCAGCTGGTGGCAGCGGTGAAGAGTGCCGACGGCAAGGTGGACGAGGCGCGCCGCGAGCTGGAGCTGGCCGAGCACAGGTATCAGCTGGCGCTGGCCCGCCAGCCGGCCGAGACGCAGCCGGCCTGATGCAACAAGGGCGCCTCGCAACAGGCGGGGCGCCCTTGATGTCTGTCAGAGGAGCCGACCGGGCAAGCCCGGCCGGCTCCTCTTTTGCTGGTTGGCGTCAGTCAGCCCGTTTGGCTGCGGGTTTCGCATTCGTCGACAGCTGGGCGAGGGCGGCCTGCACTGCGGCTGCCAGCTGGGGATCGCGTCCCGCCAGCATGTCGGCCGGAGTCAGCGCCACCTGCACGTCCGGGATCAGCTCCTGATTCTCGTACAGGCTGCCGTCGGGGTTGCGCAGTCCCAGGGTCGGGATGCCGTAGGCGAGGCCCGGGATCAGCCTGGAGGTGTGGGCATACACCATGGTGCCGGTGCCCGGCACCGGCTCACCGACGATGGGGCCCACCTTGAGGGTGCGGTAGTACTGGGGAAAGGCCGATCCTTCCGAGTAGCTGCCCGCATTGACCAGCACCACCGAGGGCTTGGTCCACTGGCGGGTGGCGGCGTCCGTCTCCCCCTTGCCAAGGCGTGGCCAGCTGCGGGCCATGCCCTGGGCGCTGCCGCTGCCGGTCAGGAACTCCACCAGGGTGTTGGCCAGATAGCCCCCCTTGTTGAAGCGCACGTCGACGATCAGCGCCTCGCGGTTGCGTTGGCGACCGAGGGCGTCGGCCACCACCTCCTCATAGACGGCGCTGCTCATCTCCGGCAGATAGACGTAGCCGACCCGCCCCTGGCTCAACTGCTCCACCTGGCTGCGGCGCTTGGCGATCCAGCCGTCGAGCTGCAACTGATACTCCTGCTGCAGGTCGATGGCGGTGACCTCCAGCTGGCTGGGCTCCTTGGCCCCCTTGGGCTGCACAGTGAGCGCCAGCCGCTGGCCGGCCTGGTGGTTGAGCAGGGCATCCAGCTCGTTGAGGCTGTGCAGTTCGGTGCCGTTGACGGCCAGCAGGCGGGCTCCCGGCGCGAGATCCGTCTCCTGCTCCAGCGGGCCGCCGGCCAGCAGGGCGTCGAGCTCGACCGCCCCCTGTCGCTCGCGCCAGTAACCACCGAGGCTGGCGGTCTCGTCCGGCATGCGCAGGGAGGGGGCCGGACCGCTGCCCCAGGTGTGGGAGACATTGAGTTCGCCGGCCAGCTCCGCCAGCAGGTTGCCGAAGTCACGATCGTTGCTGATGCCGGGCAACAGGCGGCGATAGGCGGCCACATAGCCGTCCCAGTCCACCCCGTTCATGTCGGCCCGGTAGAACTCGTCCCGGGTGAGGCGGGTGATCTGGTCGAAGGCGGCGCTCATCCGATCCTGCCAGCTGGCGGTGATCAGCAGATTGAAGGGGTGGCTGCTGGCCTCGCCGGAGCGGGTATCGATGAGGGCGATTTCCCCCTCCCGCACCAGGGTGGCGAGGCTGGCATCCTGGTTGAGGCTGGCCTGCGCCGGCCCCGGCTGCTCGGCAAACAGCAGCTTGGTTTCCCCCTTGCGCAGATCCTGGGCGTAGCCCTTGATCTCGCTCTCGCCGTTGGCGCCCATCACCTCCACCAGATAGATCAGATGATCGTCGACGATGCGACTGGCGAGGATGGGGCCCTCTGGCTGCAGCTGGAGTGCCTCCCGGTGGGCCAGGCGGTCAGCTTCGAAGCCGTAACCGGCCTTGGGCGGCGCCTGTTCGGCGATGAAGTCGCTCTTGGCGGCGCGACTGCTGTAGAGACCGAGCAGACTGCCACCGAGGGGCTCGCCATCGGCACCCAGTACCCCGTACTTGGTGGATTGCCAGTAGAGGATGCCGCCGTCCTGACTCCAGGCAGGCTCGCCATCCCGATAGCCGTTGAGGCTGACGTTGACCGGCTTGGCCTTGGCATCCCGGGTATCGATGACGGCGATCTCCTGCTGGGCGGAGTCGGGCTGGATGGTCAGCGCCAGGTGACACGAATCGGGGGCAAAGGCCAGCTCCACCGCGTGACGGGAGGGATTGAACTCGGCGGCGACCAGCTGGCGCTGCTTGCCGCTGGCCAGATCCAGCAGATGGACGGCCTGGCCGTCCACCACGAAGGCGAGCTGTTTGCCGTCGGGGGAGAGGGTCGGCACGCTGATGGCGGCGCCCGGAATGGCCAGCAGTTTCTCCTCGGTCAGGGGGCCGGGGTCGCTGAACAGCTTGTCCGGCTGCCCCTTCTTGAGGCGGTACAGCGCCGCCGGCCCCTCCTGTTCGGAGAGGTAGATGAGCTCCTGCTCTTTATCCAGATAGCGCGGTGCCGACTGCTCGCTGGGGTGGCGGGTGAGCTGGCGTACCCGCTCGCGCCGGGTATCGACCGCGTAGAGATCCCCCTGGCTGACCAGGATCACCTCTTCCCCATCCTGGCGGGCGATGGCCTCGTCGACGGGGCCGGGCTGCCAGCTCTGCTCGGCCGGTACCTTGGCGAACAGCGGCTGGATGACGAGCTTGCGCGGGGTGTCGCTGCCGGCATCGAGGCGGTAGAGCTCCCCCTGCCAGGACCAGACCAGATCCCCCTGGCGGGAGGCAGAGAGGCCGCGCACCGGATGGCCCTTGAAGTGGGTGAGCTGGCGATCCTGGCCGCTGGCCAGATCCCGTTGCCAGACGTTGAAATCGCCGCTGCGCTCGCTCAGGTAGTAGAGCTGCTTGCCCTGCTCGTCCCAGACCGGATCGCTGGCGGCCACCCTGTCTTCAGTCAGCTGGCGATGCTGTTTGCCGTCGAACAGCCACAGACGGGAGACCGCGAACGAGTGCTGGTGCTTGCGAAACGGCTGATCCATGCCCGGCATCTGGTAGGCCAGCTGGTTGCCGTGGGGGCGGGCCAGGGTGGCGGGCAGGGGCTGGGCCGGGGTCAGCGGGCCGCCGGCAACCGGCGTCCAGTAGAGGTTGCCGGCCTGATAGCCTTCTGCCACGAAGTGATCGGCGTCGGGGTCGGTGAGGCGCTGGCTGCTCAGCAGCAGCTGCGTGCCGTCGGCGCTGAAGGCCTGGGGCAGGTCGGGGCGCGAATCCCGGGTCAGCCGCACCATCTCGCCACCGTGGCTCGGCACCACGAACACGTCCTCGTTGCCGTAGATATTGGCGGCAAAGGCTATGAGCTTGCCATCCGGCGACCAGAGCGGGCGCTGGCTCAGGTAGTTACCATCGGTGAGGGGCACGGCGGGGCCGCCATCCCCCGCGCTCAGGTAGACGCGGCCCTGCCAGGTGAAGGCAAGCTGCTTGCCGTCGGGGGAGAGGGCGGGCTCGCGCAGCCAGAGCGGCTCGGCCGCCTTCAGGGAGGAGCAGAGCAGCAGGAGCAGCAGGGAGAGTCGGTATCGCATCGTGAGGTTCCTGAGAGGTGAAAAGCGCCTTATCTTCCCCCAATGTCCCGCCCGGGACTATCCCGAGATAGGGGGGTTATCCCGTTGTTTTGGCAGTTAATTGTAACAATCTATAAAAGATGGTGCGGGATATGTTTCTCTGGATATATTGAGTATTGATGGCGATCCAATATGATGGCGCTCGCCCGCCACACGAGGCGGTGCAGTTCAGATGATTTGGTAACAGAAAAGCCCTTACCAGAGGCTTGCCGAGGGATGGAATGAGAGCCGTATTACTGTGTTTGCTGGGGCTGTGGCCCGCATTGAGTTTTGCCACCCTGTCCGCCGATATGGTGGTGGTGAAGAAATCGAGTTATAGCCTGACCCTGATGAAGGATGGCAAGGAGGTCAAACGCTACTGGATCGCTCTGGGTCCGGCTCCCAAGGGGCACAAGCAGCGGGAAGGGGATCAGCGCACGCCGGAAGGCCGTTACATCCTCGACTACAAGAAGACCAACTCCAACTATTACAAGGCCATCCACATCAACTACCCGAATCTGGACGACATCAAGGCGGCCAACGAGATGGGTGTGCGACCGGGTGGCATGATCATGATCCACGGTCAGCGCAACAGCATAGGCAACACCCGCCTGCAGCCGTCCAACTGGACCAATGGCTGCATCGCCATGCTCAACAAGGATCTGGACGAAGTGTGGAACGCCATCGAACCCGGCACCCCCATCGTCATTCAGCCCTGACTCTCTGCAGTGCGCCACCTCCGGGTGGCGTTCTGTTTTTTGGCTCCCCCTGTTCTGACTCCACCCTCTCTTTACCCGCAGCCTCTTGGTATCCGTCCTCGTGCTCTGCTAGTTTTTCCGGCTCGCCGTGGACGCAACAAGGATGATCCCATGCCATCAGCAACCTGCTCCCGGCCCGTCGGGGCCGAGAGTACCCGCGCGCTCTGGTGGCGCGCTTCCATCGATATTCTGCCGCTCTCCGTCTCGGTGATCCCCTGGGGGATCCTGTGCGGCGCCCTGGCGCTGCAGGTGGGGCTGAGCCCGCTGCAGGCCCAGCTGATGTCGCTGCTGGTCTATGCCGGCGCCGCCCAGCTCTCGGCCACCACCCTGTTCGGGGCGGGGACGCCACTGCTGCCGATCATGGGTTCCACCTTCGTCATCACCTCCCAGCACCTGCTCTACGGCTTCACCTTTCGCCGCGACGTGCTGCCGCTCTCCCTGCGCTGGCGCGCCAGTCTGGCCTTCTTCCTGACCGACGAGATGTTCGCGGTGGCGCTCAAAGACCGGGAGCGCAGCGGCCGTTTCGATCCGGCCTATGCGCTCATCGCCGGCTTCGTCTTCTATCTGTTCTGGAATGCGGCGACCCTGCTCGGCATCGCCGCCGGCCAGTACATCGACGGACTGGATCAGATGGGGCTGGACTTCGCTATCGCCGCCACCTTCATCGCCATGACCATTCCCGCCATGAAGAACCTGCCCATGGTGGCGGCCACCCTGGTGAGCGGTGCCATGGCGCTGCTCACCAAGCCGCTGCTGGCGGAGGTCTACATCATCATCTCGGCGCTCTCCGGCATGCTGGTGGGTTATGTGCTGCACCGGATGAGGAGGTAATCATGAGCTGGCTGATGATAGGCCTGCTGGCCCTGATCACCTTCTTCAACCGCTTCGCCTTCTTCTCGCGGCTGACCCGCTATCAGCCGGGCGCCGAGATGGGAGCCTTCCTCAGCTTCTCGGCCCAGTCGGTGCTGACCGCCATCTGGCTGCCCATCGTCTTCAGCTATCAGCCTGGCACTGGGCTGAGCTGGGATCCGGACTACCTGGTCGCCACCCTGCTGGTGACGGCGCTGACCCTGCTGCGGCTGCCGACCCTGCTGGTGGTGGTGGTCGGCATGGGGGGCTTCTTCCTGCTGCGCTGGCAGGGGGGCGTGGCACAACTGCTGCCCTGGCTGGGCTAGGCCCGTGATCTTGCATGGCGGATGTCTTTATCGGATATCCGCCATGTTGTGAATGTCACTTCAAAAAACACCTCTCAAGTGTGAGGATTTAGCTCCCATCTGTCGAGGAGCGAGCCATGTCCTTCACCGAAACCTGCCAGCGCATCGTGCGCGATCCCCTGCTGTCACCGGCCCAGAAGAGCCATGCCCTGGCGCTGGCCGCCGAAAATGCGCTGCCCTATCCCGAGCTGCCCGCCGAGGTGAGCGAGGCGATGGCCAAGGGCTTTGTCTGCGACATGTTCGAGGGGCACGCCCCCTACAAGCCGCGCTATGTGCTGCCGGATTACGAGAAGTTTCTGCGTCAGGGCTCGGCCTGGCTGGAGCTGGCACCGCCGCAGGATTTCGACGAGGCGCTCGATGCCCTGCGCATCCTCTACCACCACGTGCCCTCCGTCACCGGCATGCCGGTCTGGCTGGGCCGGCTCGATCACCTGCTGCTGCCCTTCGTCGGTGAGCTGGATGACGAGGCCCTCTATCGCAAGCTGAAGGGGTTCTGGATCTACCTGGACCGGGTGCTGCCGGATGCCTTCATGCACGTCAACATAGGCCCGGATGACAACCGGCTCTGCCGCCTGATCCTGCGCATCGACGGCGATCTCAAGCAGGTGGCCCCCAACCTCACCCTGTTCCACGATCCGGCACAGACCCCGGACAGCCTGCTGCTGCTGGGGGTGAAGAACATCGCGGCCTGCAGCAAGCCCCACATCGCCAACTACCCGCTGCATCGCAACACCTTCGATGAGCGCGGCTTCGGCATCGTCAGCTGCTACAACGCCCTGCCCCAGGCGGGTGGCGCCAACACCCTGGTGCGGGTCTCCCTCAAGCGGGTGGCCGAGCAGGCCCACGGTATCGACGACTTCCTGGGCTGCCTGCTGCCCCACTACTGCCGCCTCGCCTCCCGCCTGATCGAGGCGCGTGCCGCCTTCCTGCACCAGGAGTCCGGCTTCTTCGACAGTTTCCTGGTGCAGGAGGGGCTGCTGGAAGAGGATCGCTTTGTGCCCATGTTCGGCATCTACGGCATGGCCGAGGCGGTCAACCTTCTGATGGACAAGGAGAATCTGCCGGAGCGCTACGGCCGTGATGAAGAGGCGAACCAGCTGGGCTACCGTATCTCGGCCCAGCTTGCTCGCCACGTGAGCGAAACGCCGCAATGCCACGCCTGGGGCGGCCGCGCCCTGCTCCACTCCCAGGGCGGGCTCAGCGTGGATCGCGAGGTGACCCCCGGGGTGCGCATCCCCTATGGCGAGGAGCCGGATCCCGCCAGCCACATGCTGGCGCTGGCGCCCCACCACGGCTTCTATCACTCCGGGATCAGCGAGATCCTCACCCTGGATCCCACCATCCGCCAGAACCCGCAGGCGCTGCTGCAGCTCTGCAAGGGGGCGCTCGCCATCGGCATGCGCGAGTTCACCGCCAATGTGGCGGACAGCGATCTGGTGCGGGTGACCGGCTACATGATCCGCAAGAGCGACGTGGCCCGTTTCGCGGCCGAGGGCTCGCGGCTGCAGACTACCTGCCTTGGCGCCGAGGCGAGCGAACTGACCGGGATCCGCCAACGGGCACCGCGGGTGGTGGGGCGCGAGGCGACCCTGTGTGACTACTGAGTGCGGCAGGCGGGCAGGGGCGGCGCGCACCGCGACGGTGAGCCGCTGGCTGCCCTTCTCCTGCGTGGACGGCCCCGGCAACCGGCTGGTGCTGTTTCTGCAGGGCTGCAACTTCGCCTGTCCCGGCTGTCATAACCCGCACACCATCGGCCTCTGCGATCACTGCGGTGACTGCGTGCCCGGCTGCCCGAGCGGGGCGCTGACCCTGCACGAGGGGCGGGTGAGCTGGCAGGCGGCGCGCTGCACCGACTGCGATGCCTGTCTCGATGTCTGCCCCCGCAGCGCGAGCCCCAAGACCGCCACCATGACGGTGGCCGAGGTGCTGGCCCTGCTGCGCCGCTACGGCCCGCTGCTGACCGGCATTACCGTCTCCGGCGGTGAGGCCACCACCCAGCTGCCGTTCGTGATTGCGCTGTTCACGGCCATCAAGGGGGCACCGGATCTGGCCCATCTCGGCTGCCTGCTCGACAGCAACGGTTCGCTCGCCGAGGCCGGCTGGCAACGGCTGCTGCCGGTGCTGGACGGCGCCATGATCGATCTCAAGGGGTGGGGCGACTCTGTGCATCACACGCTGACCGGCTATGGCCGTGAGCGGGTGCTGGCCTCGCTCACCCTGCTGGCGCAGGCGGGCAAGCTGGCGGAGGTACGCCTGCTGCAGGTGCCGGGGCAGAGCGATTATCTCGCTGCCGACGGCACGCTGGAGGGCGGGCTCGCCGCCTTCTTGCGCGCCCTCGGGCCCGTGCCCATCCGCCTCAACGGCTTTCGCCATCACGGGGTGCGCGGGGCAGCGCAGGACTGGCCAGAGGCGACGCGAGAGGAGCTGGAGCAGCTGGCCGCTGCGCTGGCGGTAGCCGGGCTCGGCCCGGTCAGCCTGCCGCCACTACTCTGAATAGCCGGATGCTAATCAGCTGATCGCAAAGGGATTTACTACTACAAGGCAAGATTGGACGGCGAACCGAGCGGTTTGGCGTGGCTTTTTTGCTGCCTGAGTCTTGAGATGACGTAACTGTGATTGCTGTCTATTTGAGCTCTGCGAGGTGGCGGCTAGAATGGGTCAATCGCCCACCATCAACAGACGAACATGAGTGAATCCAACGCCTTATATCGAGTGCAGTTCATTTGTCACAACGAGCGTTACGAAGTCTATGTCAGGGAAGTGAGCCAGGGTCAGCTGTTCGGCTTCATCGAGATCGCCAACTTCGTGTGGGACAACCACACGGCGCTCATCGTCGACCCCAGCCACGAGAAGTTGAAGAGTGAATTTGCCGACGTCAATCGCACCATGATCCCCATGCACCACGTGCTGCGGGTCGATCAGGTGCGCAAGCAGGGGGCCGCCCGCATCACCGAACTGGGCAACAACGTCTCTCCCTTCCCCAGCCCCATCTACACCAAGAAACCCTGACACCCGCCATGCCCGGCCGGCGTGTGCCGGGCAGGGTCGTCCTTATCTCAGCTCGCGGGCCAGTTGCAGGATGCGCTGGCGGAACCAGCGCCGGGCCGGCTCTTCTCCGGCCGGGCCGTACCACACCAGGCTGTGGGTGACGGCACCGTAATCGAAGGGAACCGGCCTGCTCACCAGAGCGTGGGGGGCCGCCTGCTCGGCCCAGCCACCGATGGCGGTGAGGATCAGATCGCTCTGGCGCAGCAGGGCTGCCGCACTGCCAAAATCCGGCAGGATGGCGGCAATCTGCCGGCGCACCTGCAACTGGGCCAGGCTCTGTTCGAAGAAGGGGTTGGCCAGCTCCTGATCGCGAATGGCGATATGGCGCCAGCTCAGGTAGGCATCGAGATCCCAGGATCGCGCCAGCGCCGGGTGATCCGCGCGCAGCAGGCAGACCAGCTTGTCCTCGCGCAGGGTCTCCCACACCAGCCCTTGCTGGCGGGGCAGGGGCTGGCTCTGATCGTGGGGCAGGATCACGAAGTCCAGCTTGCCCGCCGCCAGCGCCGCCAGCCCCTGTTCATCCTTGTTGCGAATGTCGGGCACCAGGCCCGGCACCTCGCGCATCAGCTGCGCCAGGATGGGCCCCATGGGCCAGACCATGCCGCTCTCGCGCAGGGCAAATTTCAGCTGCCCCTGCCAGCTGGCGGGATCGAACCCGCCCTGGCCGGTGAGGCCGTTCAGCTCGCTCAGCAGCCGGTGCAGGGTGGGGCCGAGCCGCTCGGCGAACGGGGTCAGCAGCAGCTGGTTGCCCTGGCGGTAGAGCAGTTGATCGCCGAGCAGATCCCGCAACTGGTTGAGGGTCTTGCTGACGGTGGAGGGGGTGGTGCAGAGCCGCTCGGCGGTGCGGGTGACGCTCTGGCTGTCGAGCAGCAGGTGCAGGGTAACCAGATGACGACCGCCGAGGCGGGAGAGGGCAATGAGATCCATAACGGTTCCACGAGCAAACGGGACAAACAAAAAGCCCCGCCTGAGCGGGGCTTGCGGGGATCAGCCCTTGAGCACGGCGGCCATGGCGTCGGCCACGTAGTCGACGTTGCGGCTGTTGAGGCCCGCCACGCACATGCGGCCGGAGCGCACCAGGTAGACGGCGAACTCCTCGCGCAGGCGGTCCACCTGCTCCGGGGTGAAGCCGGTGTAGCTGAACATGCCGCGCTGGTTGATGAAGTAGCTGAAGTCGCGGCCCGGCACCTTGGCGCTCAGCACCTCGAACAGCTTCTCGCGCATCGCCTTGATGCGGGTGCGCATCTCGGTCACCTCACCGACCCACATGGCGTGCAGCTCGGGTTGGCTCATCACCGCCGCAGTGATCTGGCCGCCGTGGGTGGGGGGGCTGGAGTAGTTGCGGCGCACGGTGGCCTTCATCTGGCCCAGCACCCGGCTCGCCTCTTCGGCATCCTGGCAGATGACCGACAGGCCGCCACAGCGCTCGCCGTAGAAGGAGAGGTTCTTGGAGAAGGAGTTGCTGACGAAGAAGCTGACGCCGGCGGCCACCATGGCGCGAATGGCGTAGGCATCCTCTTCCAGCCCGTCGCCGAAGCCCTGATAGGCGATGTCCATAAAGGGGATCAGGTTCTTCTCGACCACCAGCGCGATCACCTGGTCCCACTGGGCACGGGAGAGATCCACTCCGGTCGGGTTGTGGCAGCAGGGGTGCAGCAGCACGATGCTTTTCGCCGGCAGGCTGCTCAGGCAGTCGATCATGGCGTCAAACTGCACGCCGCCGGTGGCTGCATCGTAGTAGGGGTAGTCGTGCACCTTGATGCCTGCGCCCTCGAACATCGCCTTGTGGTTGTCCCAGGTGGGATTGCTGACCCACACCTCGGAGGTCGGGAAGTAGCGCTTGAGCAGATCGGCGCCGATCTTCAGGGCGCCCGAGCCGCCGATGGTCTGGATGGTGGCGATGCGACCCGCCTTGACCGCTTCGTGGTCGGCGCCAAACAGCAGGTGCTGCACCGCGGTGCGGTAGTTGGCGGCGCCTTCCATCGGCTGGTAGGGGCGCGGGGCCGGGGCGGCGGCGCGCTGGGCTTCGGCCTGCTGTACCGAGGCCAGCAGCGGAATGCGGCCCTGCTCGTCGTAATAGAGGCCGATCCCCAGGTTCACCTTCTGCTCGCGGGTGTCTTTGTGGAAGGTCTCGACCAGGGTCAGGATGGGGTCGCCAGCATAGGCATCGACGTGTTCAAACATGGGGGGTCCTTGCGAAATGGAATCCAGGGTATGGCGATCAATGATCGGCGGTCATCATGGCGTAAAGCCGGCGAGGGCTCAAGTCTGAAAGGGGTGGGGCCGTGGGGCCGACGCCGCCCAGCCGTAAACGGGATGATGTGGGGTTACGCATGGTCCCATCCACCGGCCCTACTTCAGATAGGATCGCAATACCCGCACCACCTGATCCAGATCCTCCAGCCGCTCGGCCGGGGTCGCCTCTTCGGCGCCGAGATGCTCGCGCATGTGGCCCTCCAGCACTTCCAGCATCAGGCCGTTGACGGCGCCGCGAATGGCCGCGATCTGCTGCAAGATGGCGGCGCAGTCGCTCTCCTGCTCCAGCGCGCTCTCCAGTGCCCCTGCCTGTCCCTTGATGCGGCGCACCCGCGCCAGCAGCTTCTTCTTGCCGTGAATGGTGTGTGACATGCAAGATCCTCTCGATCAATAAAACTATACTGGGGTATAGTATATTGCATTGTCGTCCTCAGGAGAAATCCATGTCATCCCTCGCCTCATCCCACTGCCACCAACCCGTCGTCCACGAAGGGAATCCGCTGGCCGAACAGAAGACCCGCTGGGCCGTGCTGCTGACCGTCATCATGATGGTGGCGGAGATCGGCGGCGGCTGGTTCTACAACTCCATGGCGCTGCTGGCCGACGGCTGGCACATGAGCTCTCATGCGCTGGCGCTCGGCCTGTCGGTGCTGGCCTACCGCGCCGCCCGCCACTTCGCCCGTGACCACAGATTCAGCTTCGGCACCTGGAAGATCGAGGTGCTGGGTGGCTTTACCAGCGCCCTCTTGCTGGTGGGGGTGGCCGGCATGATGCTGTTCGAATCGGTGTTCCGGCTGCTGGATCCCAGCCCGATCCACTACCAGCAGGCCATCGTCATCGCCATCGTCGGCCTGCTGGTGAACCTGGCCTGCGCCTGGCTGCTCAAGGATGATCACGGTCATCACCATGGGCACGGTCACGACCACCATCATGATCATCACGACCACGCTCACCCGCACGATCATGGCCAGCATCACGGCCATCAGGATCTCAACCTGCGCGCCGCCTACATTCACGTGCTGGCGGATGCGGCCACCTCGGTGCTGGCCATTCTGGCGCTGGTGGGGGGCATGCTGTGGGGGGCCGACTGGCTGGATCCCCTGATGGGCATAGTGGGGGCCGGGCTGGTGGCGGTGTGGGCCTGGGGCCTGCTGCGCGACTCCGGCCGGGTGCTGCTGGATGCCGAGATGGACGCGCCGCTGGTGGCGGAGATCCGTGAGGTGATCGCCGAGTTGCCGGACGCCGAAGTGCGCGATCTGCACGTCTGGCGGGTGGGCCAGCAGCAGTATGCCTGCGTGCTCTCCCTGTTGATGGAGGCGCCGGTTGCCGCCAGCGAGATCCGCGCGCGGCTCGCCATCCACGAGGAGCTGGTGCACGTCACCATCGAGGTGAGCGCGTCCTGATCCTGGCCGGTTGGCCGCACGCAACAGCAGGAAGGGGCCAAGGCCCCTTCCTGTTTTTCTGGCTCAGTGCGGCTGGCCCTGCACATCCTCCGGTTTGTGCTGCCAGATGGCGCCGAGCAGCAGCTTGAGCAGCAGCTCGGGCGGGTTGTCCAGCAGCCGGCCCGACTCCAGCAGCAGGTGGCCATCGGCCCGAAAGCCGAGGCTGGCGTGGATGGTGCCCTCCTCGCCGCACACCTGGATCAGCCCGCTCAAGCTGCCGCGCTCTCCCGGCTGGCAGCGCAGCCGCAGCTCGCGTGGCTCCCCCAGCAGGGTGAAGGCTCGGGCGAGGGGCGGGGTATCCTCATAATCCGGCCAGTTGAAGAAGTGGTACTGCTCGGCGAGCGTCCCCGCCTGCTGACAAAATTGGTCAAACAATTGGGCAATCTCTTGATACTCCTGGTCCAGCCGTCTGGCCTGCTTTTCAATCCGCTTCATCTGTCGTGGCTCCCTCTCTCTTGCCGTATCCACTTATCCATTTGATCGGAAATCAATTTTTCCAGACATCATGGCTCTGCCCGCAGGTATGTGCCGAATCGGGCGGCAGGTCTGTGAGCCCGATCCGATTTTCGTTATGAAAACGTTATCTTGTTGAAAGCGGTTAACTTTTTTGCCCCCCTGCTCACATTTGAAACGATTTCTGCTGATTAATATGGCACCGCTCGGCAATGACCGGGTACTCGGATATCGAGACTAACTACAGCGGGAATTAGGCGTTGTTTCCCAAATCGATACCGCCTGAGGCGTTGTTGCCCAAATAAGCCATTAGGCCACAACTTCCCCAGCCCCAGGTGATAGTTACACTTGGGGCTTTCTAAC
>NZ_JAPCIV010000021.1:0-95761 GCF_027707585.1 Aeromonas sp. QDB39
GACTCATGATGAACCCTTTTTCATGGCTCCAGATGACAAACATGATCTCATATCAGGGACTTGCTCGCACCTTCCCTTGCACATTCGCTCCCCGCGCAACAATCTCCATGACCAAAGCCACGATATCGTTAGCTGGCACCTCTGTGGCTAACCTCTCTCCGAATGCACGCACAGGATCGTTATAGAGAGTCCTTCGTGTTTCTGCTTGCCCTTTGGGTTTACGGGCTCCAAGTAAAATTCCTCCTTCCTTGGCATGCCGATCTTCGATGTGCTCAGTCAGGTAAAGCTCGATCATGTCAGTGATGGTAAACGGTGCAACGACTTCAGATTCTTGGTCGCGCTTGACTTTAACTGCGCTCAGCTCTGTAGCCGGACAGACACCTTGATGCCTCATGAGCTTCAATTCCTTGAACTTGGTCCTGGCCTCCTCCAAGGACATGGCAGGAAAGACACCTAAGGTGACTTGCTTTTGCTTACGCGGATTCAAAGGGTCGTTGTAGCGATAGTAAAAGCTTTTCTTTCCCGTTTTTCCACACGCGACTCGCAATCCTCGGTAATCACCGACGTCGACTTTATCTTTGTCTCCTGGCTTCATCGACTCAATTGCCTTGTAAGAAAGCGGTTTGCTATTCTGGGGCGCGGCCATCACTTACATCCTTTCATATCGTTTTTTATGAGAGCAAAAGCGTAGGTTTTCATTTCAACCACGTTCATCATCACATAAACCTACGCTTTAACCTACGCTTTAAAGCAAGATTTAGTGAGCTTTGATGAGACAAACTGAACCATGCTGAGCCTTAACAATGAAAAAGATAAGTGCAATAACAGCAACTTAATGGCGAACAGACATTGATAACAATAGAAAATTTACACCAGCACACACCTATGATGCAGCAGTATCTGACCCTCAAGGCCGAGAACCCGGAGATCCTGCTGTTCTACCGGATGGGCGACTTCTACGAGCTGTTCTACGACGATGCCCGCAAGGCCTCCCAGCTGCTCGACATCTCCCTGACCAAGCGTGGCCAGTCGGCCGGCAGCCCCATCCCGATGGCGGGGGTGCCCTATCACGCCATCGAGGGGTATCTGGCCAAGCTGGTGCAGCTCGGCGAGTCCGCCGCCATCTGCGAGCAGGTGGGGGATCCCGCCACCAGCAAGGGGCCGGTGGAGCGCAAGGTCATTCGCATCATCACCCCGGGCACCGTCTCCGACGAGGCGCTGCTCAGCGAGCGGCAGGACAACCTGATCGCCGCCGTCTACCACGATGGCCGCCGCTTCGGCTACGGCACCATGGACATCGGCTCCGGCCGCTTCTTCATCAACCAGTTCGAGAAAGAAGAGACCCTGCTGGCGGAGCTGCAGCGCACCAATCCGGCGGAGCTGCTCTACCCCGAATCCTTCGCCTTCCTGCACCATGTCGAGGGTCGCCGCGGTCTGCGCCGCCGCCCGGAGTGGGAGTTCGAGCTCGGTACCGCCCGCAAGCTGTTGTGCCAGCAGTTCGGCACCCAGGATCTGGTGGGCTTCGGCGTCGAGCAGAGCGAGACCGCCCTGTGCGCCGCCGGCTGCCTCATGCAATACGTGAAAGACACCCAGCGCACCGCCCTGCCCCACATTCGCAGCGTGCGCCTCGAGCAGCCCGATCATGCGGTCATCATGGATGCGGCCACCCGCCGCAATCTGGAGCTGACCCAGAATCTGGCCGGCGGCCACGACAACACCCTCTCCGCCGTACTGGATTGCACCGCCACTCCCATGGGCAGCCGCTTGCTCAAGCGCTGGATCCATCAGCCGATCCGCGATCGGGTGATCCTCAAAGGCCGCCAGAGCACCATCAAGGAGCTCATCGAGCAGAACCTCTATGACGAGCTGGGCGGCTTGCTGCGTCAGGTCGGCGATGTGGAGCGGGTGCTGGCGCGCCTGGCACTGCGCTCGGCCCGCCCGCGCGATCTCACCCGGCTGCGGCAGGCCTTCGCCCAATTGCCCGAATTGCAGCGCCTGCTGGCGGAGAGCGAACACGAGGCGGTGCAGCAGCTGCGCGAACGCGCCAGCACCTTCCCCGAACTGCTGGACCTGCTGGAGCGCGCCGTGATGGAGGTGCCGCCGGTGCTGATCCGCGATGGCGGCGTCATCCGTGACGGCTTCAACCAGGAGCTGGACGAGCTGCGGGATCTGGCCAACGGTGCCACCGCCAGTCTGGCCCGCATCGAGGAGCGCGAGCGGCTGCTGACCGGCATCAACACCCTCAAGGTGGGCTACAACAAGGTGCACGGCTTCTACATCGAGGTGAGCCGTGCCAACAGCCACCTGGTGCCGGCCCACTACATCCGCCGCCAGACCCTCAAGAACAACGAACGCTACATCATCGACGAGCTTAAAAAGTACGAGGACAAGGTGCTCACCGCCCAGGCCCAGGCGCTGGCGCTGGAAAAACGCCTCTACGAAGAGCTGCTCGATGCTCTGCTGCCGCACCTCGGTGATCTGCAGGAGTCCGCCGCCGCGCTGGCGGAGCTGGACGTGCTGGCCAACCTGGCCGAGCGGGCCGAGACCCTGGACTACCGCTGCCCGACGCTCATCGACGAGGATCAGATCCTGATCGAGGCGGGCCGCCATCCGGTAGTGGAGCAGGTGATGACCGACCCCTTCATCGCCAACCCGATCCGGCTTGAGCGGGAGCGGCGGATGCTGATCATCACCGGCCCCAACATGGGCGGTAAATCCACCTACATGCGCCAGACCGCGCTGATCGTGCTGCTGGCCCACATCGGCGCCTTCGTGCCGGCCGACAGCGCTCGCATTGGTCCCATCGACCGTATCTTCACCCGCATCGGGGCGTCGGATGATCTCGCCTCCGGCCGATCCACCTTTATGGTGGAGATGACCGAGACCGCCAACATCCTCAACAACGCCACCGCCCGCAGCCTGGTGCTGATGGACGAGATAGGTCGCGGCACCAGCACCTACGACGGCCTCTCGCTGGCGTGGGCCTGCGCCGAACAGCTGGCGAGCAAGATCGGTGCCTACACCCTGTTCGCCACCCACTACTTCGAGCTGACCCGTCTGCCGGAGCTGATGGACGGGCTGGCCAACGTCCACCTCGATGCGGTGGAGCACGGCGACACCATCGCCTTTATGCACGCGGTGCAGGAGGGGGCAGCCAGCCGCTCCTACGGGCTGCAGGTGGCGGCGCTGGCGGGAGTGCCGAAATCGGTGATCCAGCAGGCCCGTCACAAACTGCACGAGCTGGAAAGCGCCACCCCGGTGGCCGCTGGCGAATCTCGCCCGGTCCCGGTGGCCATGGCGCCCCAGAGCCATCCGGTAGTCGATGAGCTGGAAGCGGTGCGCCCGGACGAGCTCACCCCACGGCAGGCGCTGGATCTGCTCTATCGCCTCAAACAGATGCTGTGACCAGCGGCAGCTGATCAGCCATGAAAAAGGGGAACCGCGAGGTTCCCCTTTTGTTTAGCTGCTTGATGGCGGCCGCAACAGGATGAAGCAACGTCAGGCCGGCCCGATCCGCTCCAGCAGGCTCATGTGGGTTGAACCGTCGTGGCGCTTGAGCTTTTGCCGGTATTCGAACTGATGCTGGCTCTCCTGCTTGAGGCCCAGCATCAGCGAGTAGCACATGGCCAGCATGATCACCGAGAAGGGCAGCGCCGCTATGATGCTGGCGGCCTGCAGGGCGGCCAGCCCGCCGGAGACCAGCAGGATGGCGGCCACCAGCCCCTGGCCCAGCCCCCAGATGGCACGGTGCAGCACGGGAGGATCCTGATCGCCGATGGAGAGCAGGGTCGTGATCACCAGGGTGCCCGAGTCGCTGGAGGTGATGAAGTAGGTACAGATCAGCAGGGTCAGCACCCCCTTGGCGATCCAGCCGAAGGTCTCCCAATGCAGCAGTTCCACCGTCTGGTAGAGCGCCAGGGTCACGTCCTGATTGACCGCGGCCACCACGCCGCCACCGCCGAACAGCTCCAGATTCATGGCGGTACCGCCGAACACGGTGAGCCAGAACATGCCGAGCAGCGAGGGCACCAGCAGCACGCCGAGCACGAATTCGCGGATGGTACGCCCCTTGGAGATACGGGCGATGAACATGCCGACAAAAGGCGCCCACGCAATCCACCAGCCCCAGTAGAAGGCGGTCCAGCTCGACTGCCAGGCCGAGGTGCCGTTGGCCTCGGTGTTGGTCCAGAAGCTCAGCTTGACGATGTTTTGCAGGTAGTCACCGATGTTCTGCACATAGGCGTTGAGGATGTAGGTGGTCGGCCCCAGCACCAGAAAGAGGCTCAGCACGAACACGCTCAACCAGATATTGAGCTCGGAGAGCAGCTTGACCCCCCGCCCGACCCCGGAGACCGCCGACAGGGTGGCGATCAGGCTGATGCCGCCGATGAGCCAGAGCTGGTTCGCTTGCGATACTTCCATGCCGAACATCTGGTTGAGACCGGTATTCATCTGGGAGACCCCCAGGCCAAGGGAGGTGGCCACCCCGAACACGGTACCGAACACCGCCAGCACGTCGGCGGCGTGGCCCCAGAAGCCGTAGATGCGATCGCCGAGCAGCGGATAGAGCACGGAGCGGATGGCCAGCGGCAGCTTGCGCCGATAACTGAAGAAGGCGAGCGACAGGCCGACGATCACGTAGATGGCCCAGGGGTGCAGGCCCCAGTGGAAGAAGGTGAGGCGCATGGCGATCTGGGCCGCCTCCGGGGTCATCCCTTCGGTGATGAAGGGGTTGCCCTGCAGGTGGTTCATCGGCTCGGCGATGCTCCAGAACACCAAGCCTATGCCCATGCCGGCGCTGAACAGCATGGCAAACCAGGCGAAGTAGCCGAACTCCGGTACCTGGTCGTCGTCACCCAGCCGGATGCTGCCAAAGCGGCTGAACATCAGGTAGACAGCGAAGAACAGGAACAGGGCGACCACCAGAATGTAGTACCACTTGAACCCGGCAATGATCTGATCCTTGGCGCCGACAAACCAGCTGGCGGCCGTTTCGGGGACGAACACCCCGAACAGCAGGAACAGGGTGATGACGGTGAGCGCCGTCATGGCCATGGTCGGGTTGAGGCCTTTGAATAGCCCTTTGCTTGCTCTCATCTGGCCTCCTTAGTCGTTGTTGAAAAAGTCTTCACCCACGTGATCGCCGGCACCGCCGATGGCGCGGTAGACCAGCTTGCCGGCCGTCTGCACCCGGTGGTCCACCAGGCTGACCGAAGGCTGGCCATTCACCGCATGACGCTTGCCGAGGAAGATGGCCATGGGCACGCCCAGGTTGGAGATGCCGCTGGTGATCCAGAGCCGGTTGAAGTCGTAAGAGCCGCCGATGAACTCCAGCTGGGCCAGACCGGTATCAAGGCCGGTCAGATAGAAGTTCATCGCGCTCTCGTCCGGGAAGAGGTGCACCAGCACATAGGCGTAACGCAATTCATTCACCAACTCCTTTAGGTTGAAAGAACCGGTCTCACTGCAGGAGAGAGGCAGCTCACCATCGTAGTGGTGCACCTTGAGGTTGTTGGGGTCTTCGTCATAGGCAGGCTGGTAACGCACGAAAGCCGAGGTGTCAGGCAGCTCATAACGCACTCTGACCACCCGAAGGTCGGCCGCCAGCGACTTGATGTCCAGTTCGTCACTCATCATCTTGCTCCTCAAAGGTCGGGTCAAAATTCGGAAAATGCCCGCTAACCTAACACAAAAATGATTAGAGCAGAAATCATTACAGTAAAAACCATATTGACCTTGTGACGAATTAGGCGGAGAATTTTGCGCCTCTCAACAGCCCCTCGACGATTCGTTCCCCATGGAAAAACATGATGAAGTGCTGGTCGCCCTGCGCCAGATAATTCGTGCCATCGACATGCACTCCAAGCGCTTGATCAAGGAGGCCGGCCTGACCTCGCCCCAGCTCTTGCTGCTCAAGGGGATCGACGAGCTGGGCCAGATCTCCATGCGCCAACTGGCGGATCACACCAACATGAGCCAGGCCACCGCCACCACCATCATGGACCGCCTCGAGAGCCGCCAGCTGGTGCAGCGCATCCGCAGCGAAACCGACAAGCGCAAGGTGCATGCGACGCTGACTGACGCAGGCCGTGCCCTGCTGGCCCAGGCGCCCACCCCGCTGCAGGAGCGCTTCATCCAGCGCTTTCAGGCACTTGAGGTCTGGGAACAGACCCTGTTGCTCTCTTCCCTGCAGCGCATCTCGGCCATGATGAATGCCGACGAGATAGATGCGGCCCCGGTGCTGAGCGTCCGGCCCCTCACCGAAGAGCGGGCATAAAAAAAGCTCCCGAACGGGAGCTTTTTTTATGGGCCGGGAAGAGTGCGCTCACTCTTCCAGACTGATGCCGATATTGGAGACACCATCCTGGGCGGCAAAGGCCTTGACGGCCAGAATACGGTCGCTGTCGCGCTCATGGGCAACCCGCTTGAGCAGCTCGACCTGGAACTCCAGCTCGGCTTCCATGTATTCGTGTTCGTAGAGCTCCTCGTCGGTGAGGTCGCGCTCTTCCAGCATCTCGATGAAACCGGCCACGGTACCGACCGACGCATGGCTGGCATCGTTGGCCTCTTCACCCACCCGGCAGATCACCGAGTTGTAGGCACAGCCCAGCGCCACGCAGGCATCCAGCGCCGGATAGGCACCGTAGGACTCGAATTTGCCAGGTTCGGGAATATAGACTTCAAACGCCTCCAGGATCGCCCCCAGATTGACGCGGGATCCCTTCACCGTCAGGTAATTCCACATCTGATCCAGGGCGTGGCGAAATGCCTTCGCATCCCCGAAACCGGAGGCCTGGGAAAACAGCGCATAGTTGGGGTACATGCGCTCTGCCAGCGCCAGGGTGTAGACGGTCTGTTGCCAAGGCTGTAGCTCGGCCAGTCGCTTATAAAACTTGTCACCAAACACTGGAGTCGGATCCTTTGCAAAATGTGGGGCAGATTGTAGCCCACGAGGGGCCGCGCGAAAACGAAAAAGCGGCCTGGTCGGCTATGTTGGCCGGTCAACTCGGGTAAGATGAGGACAGAGCGGCCTCTCTCCCGCGCCGCAAATCTGATAAGGAACAAGAGTATGAGTCAACGTACCCTTCTTTTGCTCAGCCAGGACAATGCTCACTACGAGCGCCTGCTCAAGGCGGCCCACCTCCCCCATTTGCGCATTCTGCGGGCCGACAACCAGGGCGAGGCCGAAAAATTGATCGGCGAAGCCCACATCCTGATGGCAGAGCCGGCGCGAGCCAAGCCGCTGCTGGCCAAGGCCGGCAAGCTCAGCTGGCTGCAGTCCACCTACGCCGGGGTCGACGTGCTGCTGGATGCCAGCTGCCGCCGCGACTATCAGCTCACCAACGTGCGCGGCATCTTCGGTCCGCTGATGAGCGAATACGTGTTTGGCCATCTGCTCAGCCTGATGCGCCAGCTGCCACTCTATCGGGAGCAACAGAAGCAGCGGCTGTGGCAAAGCCACCCCTATCACGGTCTCAAGGGACGCACCTTGCTGATCTTGGGTACCGGCAGCATAGGCCAGCACATTGCCCACACCGGCAAGCACTTCGGCATGAAGGTGCTTGGCATCAGCCGCAGCGGCCGCGAGCGGGCCGGTTTCGATCAGGTGTATCAGCTGCCGGCCCTCAACAAGGTGCTGGCGCAGGCCGACGTCATCGTCAGCGTCCTGCCCGCCACCCGTGAGACGCATCACCTCTTCACCGCTCCCCGTTTCGAACACTGCAAACCGGGCGCCATCCTGTTCAACGTGGGGCGCGGCAACGCCATCCACGAAGGTGACCTGCTCACGGCGCTGCGCACCGGCAAGCTGGGCATGGCAGTGCTGGACGTGTTCGCACAGGAGCCGCTGCCCGCCGACAGCCCGCTCTGGGGCCAGCCCAACCTCATCATCACGCCGCACAACAGCGCCTACAGCTTCCCCGAGGATGTGGCCCAGATCTTCGTGCGCAACTACATCCGCTTCATCGACGGCCAACCGCTGGACGGCAAGATAGACTTCGACAAGGGCTATTGATGGCCATCAGCCAATAAAAAGGCCCCGCCAGAGTGGCGGGGCCTTTTTATGTCGGCGAGAGAGGCATCAACCGGCCTCCATCTCCTTGCGATAGCTCTTCACCTTGGCGAGGAACTGGCGCTTCTCCTTGCCGGAGAGCGGTTCAGCCATCGGCAGCTTGACCTTCATGGCATCGACCGGACGATTGTTGATCCGCACTTCGTAGTGCAGGTGGGCACCGGTGGAACGACCTGTGTTGCCGGAGAGCGCAATCTTGTCACCCATCTTCACCTTCTGGCCCGGCTTGACCAGCAGCTTGCTCAGGTGCAGGTAACGGGTCATCAGGGTACGACCGTGCTTGATCACCACATAGGTGCCGGCCAGCGGGTGGCTGGTCGCCTTCAGCACCACACCGTCGCCGGTTGCCATCACGGGGGTACCGACCGGCAGGGCAAAGTCGGTACCCTCGTGGGGACGCACCTGGCCGGTGATCGGGTGACGTCGGTTCGGGTTGAAGCTGGAGCTGACCCGGTAGCGGCTGTGGGTCGGATAACGGCGGAAGCCGCGCTCCAGGCTGTTGCCCTGGCCATCGTAGTAGTTGCCATCTTCAGACAACCAGGCAGACACGCTCTGGCCCTGGCTGAACACTTCCACCCCCAGCAACTGGGTATTGCCGGTGCTCTTGCCCTCGACCGTCTCCTGGCGCACCAGCACCTTGAACTTGTCGCCCTTTTTCAGATCCTTGGCGAAGTTGAGCCGCCACTGGAACAGGTTGGCAATCTTCTGGATGTGGTTGGCCGGGATCCCCGCATTGCGAGCACTGACGTAAAAGCTGCCGTTGATGACCCCGTCATACCCTTTCTTCTGCCACTCCACCTCTTCATTGAGCATGTTGGCGCTGTAGGTGTCGTCGGTGCGCTCCAGGATCAGGGTCTGCTTGATGTTCAGACGAATCTTCATCTGCTGCAGTATGTTGTCCTGATCAATCAGCAGCTCGATGGTTTGACCGGGCTTGAGACGTGCCAGATTGTTCTTGGTATCGGCATCCAGCACCTTGTAGAGGGTGGTGGTGGAGAGACCCAGGTTGTTGAAGATGGTGGTCAGGTTTTCGCCGTTTCGTACCCGATAATCCTGCCACTGGGGGGTGGCATCGGTCGGGATGTCATCTTCCGGGGTCGCGGCTTCCACCAGCTCGTGATCCGGGATGTCGTTGAAGTCCGTATTGTCTTCGTTGGTTGCGGTGCCGTTGGTGGCGATCGGCAACTCCAGACGCAATGGCCGCTCCAGGATGTCACCCGGCGCTGGCAATATGGCTACCGCTGACAGCGTCATGGCGGTCAGCAATAGCATGGCGTAAAAGTGTTTGCGGGGAACCGGGGGTTCCCAATTGGCGGCCTGCGCTACCAAGGGACGGAGACGTTTCATCCGCTATCCTGTCATTAGATCTAAGGGTGTTAGTGGTCAGTTTGTTTGTTATGAAACCGTATAAAACTGATTGTTTGACCTAAATACTCACAATTAGTTCATAGCAATCTGCATGAACCTCACATTTTATGCATAACATTCCTTTATGGGCAGAAATGATCGTCTTTTTTAACCATTTTTTTCCTATTTTTAAGAGCCGGGTCCGCTCGCATCAGACCCAAGGTTTCAGCATGTTGCGATAACTTTTCCATGGAGTGGATATGTCGTTAGCGAAACTGTTAAATCGAATCATCCTGATCTTGTTCCTGGCCGGGGCCATCCTGCTGTTCATGCTGGAGGTCACCACGGTACGCCAGTCCATCCTCGATCAGATGTCTGCCAATCTGGAAACCGCCATCACGGCCCTCGGCCTGGTGCTGCAGGGCACCCTGCTCAACGATGACAAGGTACTGGCCGAAACCATCGTCAACGCCATGTTCGACGGCGGCTTCGTCAGTGCGGTCACCTTGCTGGATCCCGATGGCCAGGTGTTGTTTCAGAAGGTCTTCCACACGGCGCAGCAAAACGTGCCGACCTGGCTTCCCTCTGTTATCGACATGCCGCCGGTAAAAATTGAGCAGGAGCTGACCGATGGCTGGCGCATGCTGGGCACCCTCACCCTGGAAGGGCACACGGGTTATGCCTACCAGCACCTGTGGAATGCCATCAGCCGTACCGGTACGGCGCTGCTGGCCGGTCTGCTGGTATTCACCCTGGTGATCTCCTGGGTCTGCAACCGGCTGCTGCGCCCGCTCGAGCAGATCAACCAGCAGTTGGTGAAGATCCGCAAGCGCCAGTTCAGCGGCAATCTGGCCTCCCCCTGGCTGCAGGATCTCAAGGAGCTGGTGGCCTCGGTCAACCAGCTGGTGTCCGAACGAAAACGGGATCTGCTGCAACAGCGGCTCAAGATAAGCCAGCTCAGCAAACAGGTCGCCATATCAAATCAGCCGCTGCAAACCCTGACTGAGGCGGGCGAAGGCCTGCTGCAGCAACATTTCTTCTCGACCCAGGGCAGCATTCGCCTCTACAGCCGTCTCATTCCAGAGGTCACCCCCTCGCTGGACAGCTCGCCGGACGAGATCCGGCACCTGCTCGATCTCTGGTTGCACCACACGGTCGAGGGACTGCAACTTCCGCTCAGCCTGCTCGGCCACGCTGACTGGACGCAATTTTCCCCCTTGCTTGCCAAGGGCAGAGGCAAGACCCTCGACTGGCGCTGGGATCAGGAACATGTGCCGCCCCTTGCCCAGGAGCGGCTGGCCGCCTTGCAGGAACAGGGCGTGGAGATGGCTTTCAGCGCCATCCCGATGACCAACGAGACCTTCAATCAGCTAGACCCCATCAACCCTGTCTTCATCAGCTGCCAGCCGACCCAGGCCCCGCTCTACTGGAATCTGGTAGCCCAGTGCCTGCACAGCGCGGGCTACACCCTGCTGGCGGAGGCCGGCGACATTCAGGATATCGGTACCCTGCGCAACTGGGGCATCGATGGCTACGCCAGCAAGGAGGCATGATGAACAAGACCGGATTGTTGCTCGCTCTGCTGTGCCCACTGCCGCTGCTGGCCGACACTATGACCATCGCCACCGGCGGTGAGCAGGGGATCTATCACCAGATCGCCAAAGAGTTCTGCCGGCTGGCCAACAAGAGCGATGCCGGATTGCAGTGCAAGCTGCAGGCGACCTCGGGCTCCATCGAAAATTTGCGCCAGCTGAAAAGTGGCGAGACCCGCTATGCGCTGGTGCAGTCGGACTGGCTTTATCAGGCCAGTCACGGCCTGGGTCCGTATGCCAGTCAGCCGCAGCCAGAGCTCAGAGCCATCTTCGCCACCCACGCCGAACCTTTCACTATCGTGGTGAGGGCCGACGGCGATATCACCAGCCTGGAGCAGCTCAAGCTGGCCCCCATCGACATGGGGCTCAAGAGCTCAGGCACCCGCCAGACGGCGCTCGCCCTGTTCAACGTGCTGGGCACCAAGGAGCAGGATCTTGATCTCAAGAGCGTGGCCAATCTGGCCGAGTCGCTCTGCAGCAAGCAGATCGATGCCTATGGCCTGGTGATGGGTCACCCCAACCGCATCGTGCTGGATACAGCCAAACGCTGCGCCGTGCGTTTTCTGCCGATCGAGGGGGCGACCCGAGATCAACTGCTCAAGGGGGTGAAGTATTACCAGCGCAGCCAGGTGCCTGCGCGCATCTATCCGGGCAACCTCAAGGCGACGCCGACCTTTGCCATCGCAGCCACCCTGGTGACCACCGCCAGCACGCCGGAGGCCGATGTTTACCGCCTGACCAAGGCCATGCTGACCCAGCAAACCAAGTTCAATGAGCAGACCTACGGCTACGCCAACCTGTTCCACCAGGCACGCAATAAGACCGGCCCGGTACTGAGCATCGATCAGCATCCGGGCGCGGCCAAATATTTCGAGGAGTTGAAAACCGCGGGCAAGCTATAGCTCGCGGCGGGGGGAGCGCAGTTGCTCGCTGGAGAACCGGGTCTTCATCGACGTCCACTGTGCCAACCTGTCGGCACTGCCTGCCAGCGTCCCTTCACGGCGGGACTTCATGATCCAGATGCTTTTGGCATCAAAGCTGTAAACGGGGATAAGGTCAGTTCGCTTGCTGCCGGGCAGGATCCGGCTGTTGATGTTGTCGAGTACCATTGGATCCGACTTGGGGGTCGCGAAGTAGAGCGTCACCATGTGGAACTGGTTGTAACGTACCGCCTTGACGTAGGCCAGCCGCAGCTTCTTCTCATCCACCCCCAGCTCCATCAGGGTGTAGTACTTGGAGATGCTGTAATCCTCGCAGTCGCCACCGCGGGCGCCGATAAACTCCAGCGGATTGGCCCAATAATCCGTTTCTCCCCACAACCTGGGATCATCGCTATAGGTCAGGTTGTTGAAGTAGTTGTTCACCAGCTCGATCTTCTGCTGATCCGTGGTGCCGGCCCTAGGCGTGAGCAGACGAGAGAATGCCTCGGCCCGCTGAATGGCACGACCACCATACACTTCCTGCAATTTTGCCCGCAACTCGGGGCTGGCGATGTATTCGGAGAGGCGGGATGCCTGCACGCTGGCACAGCATAGTGCCAACGTGCAGGTGGGAACGAGCAGCCATTTCATACAAGACACTCCCTGTCAGATGCTGGAAGTCAGTATAGTTGGCTGTGCTCGTCCCATCGATGAGCACGACGGCTCGGCGGGTCTGTCAGCGGCACTCGGCGAAAGCGTCGGCCAGTTGCTGCATGAACCGGGGATAGCCATCCGGGCCGAGCGGCACCTGCTCACCCACTTCGTCTAGCAGCAGTACCTTGGCACCGGTATTGCGAGCCACCGACTCGATCACCGCCGGCGAGAACTGCGGCTCGGCATAGATGCAGCTCGCCTTTTTCTCTTCCAGCGCCTTGCGGATCTCCACTAGAGTCTTGGCGCCGGGGCGTCGGTCCGGGCTCACGGTAAAGTGGCCCTTGGAGCTCATGCCGTAGTGGCGCTCCCAGTAACCATAGGCCTCGTGGAATACGAAGTAGCCCTTCTGGTTCACCGCCTTCATCTGCTCGGCAATCACCTTGTCCTTGGCCTCCACCTTGGCCTTGAACGCCAGCAGGTTGGCGCGATAACGCTCGGCGTTGGCCGGATCCTGAGCGCTCAAGGTTTCGCTCAGGGCATTGGCAATGACCAGCGCCTGGGTCGGTCCCAGCCAGATGTGGGGATCGACACCCTCGTGGTGGTGCCCCTCATGACCGTCGTGGTCATGGCCTTCATGCCCCTCGTCGGTGTGTTCTTCGTGACCGGCCTGCTTGCTGTAATCGAACAGCGGCATCCCTTCGACCCGGGTCAGGGTCAACACATGGGGATGCTTGGCCAGCGGTTTGGCCATGAAGCCTTCCAGCTCGGGACCGACCCAGACCACCAGGTCGGCCTCATTGATGTTGCGAATATCGGAGGGGCGCAGGGAGAAATCATGGGGCGAGGCGCCGGTCGGCAGCAGCACCTTGGGCTCGCTTACGCCGTCGGTGATGGCGGCCGCGATGAAACCCAGCGGCTTGATGGTGGTCAGCACCTCGAGGGCACGGACAGGCAGACTCACCGCCAGCAGGGCAGTGATCAGGGCAAGAATTCGCATAGAGATCTCGTCAGGAAGTGTGTGTGTGATAATATAACAAACCAACGTTATTGTTATATTATAACTCTCACAGGCTGTAAACCCCGGAGCTGTCATGACCCAACTGGTGGAGCTGAAAGAGGTCTGTCTTTCATTTGATGGACGATCCGTGCTCGACAAGGTCTCCTTTACCCTGAACAAAGGCAAAATCACGACCCTGGTCGGTCCCAACGGGGCGGGCAAAAGTACCCTGAGCAAGCTGGTACTGGGCCTGCTCACGCCGGATTCGGGCCAAATCACCCGCAGCCGCGACCTGCGGGTCGGCTATGTGCCCCAGCGCCTCTATCTGGATCCGACCCTGCCGCTGACGGTGCGCCGTTTCCTGCAGCTTGGCAAGAATGGCCGCCTCTCCATCGAGGAGGCGCTGAACCGGGTCGGTGCGGAAGATCTCTTGAACAACCGGATGCAGAAACTCTCCGGCGGCGAGATGCAGCGGGTACTGCTGGCCCGTGCCCTGCTGGTCAAACCCGAGCTGCTGGTGCTGGACGAGCCGGTGCAAGGGGTGGACATCAACGGCCAGATCGAGCTCTACGCCCTCATCAGCCAGCTGGCCGCCGAGTTCAACTGCGCCGTGCTGATGGTCTCCCACGACCTGCACCTGGTGATGGCCAGCACCCACGAGGTGATCTGCCTCAACCGCCACGTCTGCTGTCACGGCGAACCGGAGAGCGTGGCCCGTCACCCCGAATTTGCCCGTCTGTTCGGCCGACCGGAGCAGGAGGTGCTGGCGGTCTACACCCACCATCACCACTGCGACGGCGAACACCATCATCATGAACCGCAGGCCCCCGTCATTCGCCTGCCCTCCCGCAATCAATAACGTACCCGACAGGATCATCAAGTGGACAGCTTTCTGTTATACGCCCTCGCGGCCGGCCTCGGCATCGCCCTGCTGGCCGGCCCTCTCGGCAGCTTCGTGGTGTGGCGCAAGATGGCCTATTTTGGCGACACCCTCTCCCACGCCTGCTTGTTCGGCATCGCGCTCGGCATCCTGCTGCAGGTGGATCTCACCCTGGCGGTGGTGGTCTGCTGCCTCGCCATGGCCATGCTGCTGGTGATCATGAGCCGCAACCAGCAGGTGGCCACCGATACCCTGCTCGGCATCCTGGCCCACAGCGCCCTGTCGCTCGGCCTGGTTACCTTGAGCTTCATGGACAACGTGCGGGTGGATCTGATGGCCTACCTGTTCGGCGACCTGCTCTCGGTGCAGCCGATGGACCTGCTCTGGATCTATGGCGGCGGCGCCCTGGTGCTGCTCACCCTGTGGCGGCTGTGGGATCCCCTGCTCTCCATGACCATCTCGGAAGAGCTGGCCCGGGTGGAAGGGGTAAGAGTCGATGTACTGCGCTGCGTGCTGATGCTGCTGATCGGGCTGGTGATCGCGGTGGCGATGAAGTTCGTCGGGGCGCTGATCATCACCTCCTTGCTGATCATCCCTGCAGCAACGGCCCGTCGCTTCAGCCGGACACCGGAACAAATGGCCGGCTTTGCCGCTCTCATCGGCTGCCTTGCCGTGCTCGGCGGACTGCTGCTCTCCTGGTATCAAGACACCCCGGCCGGCCCTTCGGTGGTGGTCTGCGCCACCAGCCTGTTTATCTTGAGCCAGTTCAAAAAAGCCTGAACCTAGCGTGGCCTGAGCCTTGCCGTCAGGCCACTCCATCTCTCGACCCTTCGCTGGATCTCCACCACCAGCCCTGCTCGTGCTGAGCCTATTCAAACGCGCCTGAGCGGTTCATTCTCGCCGGGGCGCAGGCTGGCTTGCGCCTCCTGCCAGAGCCACTGGCGCAGCCGGCTGATGGCGGGCTCATGGACACGCGAACGCTTGCAGACGAAATAGAAGTTGTCTCCGGTCTCCAGTGCATGCAGCGGCAGTCGCACCAGACCGGGATCCTCCGGCTGCAGCATATAGTCGTTGATGAGCGCCACCCCCTGATCCCAGTTGGCCGCCTCCAGTGCCAGCAGAATGTGGCTGAAATGATGCATCCTCGCCTCGGGGGCGATCGTCAGCCCGCCCACGTCGGCCCAGCGCCGCCAATCCTCCCCCTTCTCCTTGTAGATCGCCTGGATGGAGAGCAGCGGCAGTTGCCACAGGGCCGCGGGCCACTCCCCCTCCACCTGCTGCCACAGCCGCCGGCTGCACACCGGCATCAGCCGCTCCCGATAGAGCAGATCGTGCATATAACCGGGTCCCTTGGGGGAGACAGTGATGAAGCAGTCCGCCACCCGATCGGAGAGCTCGGGATCCTCCGCCACCATCTCCAGGCTGAGATCCAGCTCTGGATAGAGCTGACGCAGCCCCGCCAGTCGCGGGATCAGCCACTTCACCGCAAACGAGCTGTAGACCGCGAGCCGGATCCGCATTTCGCCACCGCCGCGCAGCTGCTCGCTGCTCTGGGCAATCTGGCCGAGCCCGGCGGAGATCCCTTCGAAATAGACCTCCCCCTGCGCCGTCAACGACAGCAGCCGGCCCTGGCGCAGCAGCAACCGCTCACCCAGAAAATCCTCCAGCAGGCGGATCTGGTGGCTGACCGCACTCTGGCTGACGTTGAGCTCAACCGCGGCGCGAGAAAAGCTGAGCAGGCGGGCAACCACTTCGAAGTATTGAACGGCACGCAGGGGGGGCAGCTTCATTATCCAAAATTCTCATGCATGGTGATTTTTTATCATTTTACTGGATAACATAGCGCGGGCTACCCTTCCCTCATCAAACATGGGAGGTGGTATGAATGCAGTGGGGATCGGCATCCTTTATCTGGTGCTGGGCAATATGGTGGCGGTCTTTTCCGACGCGCTGGTCAAGGTGCTGGAGCCGGACCAGCCGGTGTTCCAGTTCGTCTTCTTCCGCCAGCTCTCCGCCGCCATCCTGCTGGCCCCCTGGCTGCTCTGGTCATGGCGTCGCAACCCGCCGGTGGCGCTCAAGTGGCATCTGCTGCGGGCTCATATCTGGGCGGTCGGCGTCTGCCTGATGGTGATCGCCCTCACCCGGCTGCCGCTGGCCACCGCCAACGCCCTCTTCTATGCGGCGCCGCTGATGATGGTGCCGCTGGCGGTGTGGCTGGCGGGGGAAGCGATCTCGCGCCAGAAGGTGCTGACCGCCTTCATCGGCTTTGTCGGGGTGCTGATCGTGCTGCGCCCCACCGAGGTGAACTGGGCGGCACTGGCGGCGCTCGGGGTGGCGCTCTCCATGGCGCTCAACAATCTGCTGATCAAGCGGATCCCGCTCCAGCAGCCCATCGCCCAGACCCTGTTCTTTACCAACGTGTTGAGCATGCCCTTCATCATGGCGCTGGCCTGGTGGGAAGGGGGCGACTGGCAGTGGCAGATGTGGTGGCCCGCCTTCGGCTCTTCGGCGCTGATCATGGTCTATGCGGGATTGTGCGTGGTGGCCTATCGCAAGGCGGAGGCGAGCAAAATAGCCTCGGCAGAGTACACCGGCCTGCTGATGGCGGTCGCCATCGGGGTATGGCTGTTCGATGAGCAGCCGGGCCTGCCGCTGCTGCTGGGGTGTATCTGCATCATACTGCCGCTCATCGCCATGGCCCGCAGCAAGCCCAAACCGCAGGTCGAACCGGCACTCTAGCCAACGAGGGTCACCCCAGCAGCGGGGCGACCCTTTGTTGCAGATGGGGGATCACATCCTGCTCGAACCAGGGGTTCTTCTTGAGCCAGAAGGTGTTGCGAGGTGACGGGTGCGGCAGCGGCAACCAGGCCGGGCCGTAGTCAGCCCAGCAGCGTACCGTCTCGGTCAGCGACCCTTTCGCCGCATCCCGCAGGTAGTAGGCTTGCGCATACTGGCCGATCAGCAGGGTCAGCTCGATGTTGGGCAGCAGCATCAGCACCTTGTCGTGCCAGGTAGGTGCACATTCGGGGCGCGGCGGCAGATCTCCCGACTTGCCCTTGCCGGGGTAACAGAGCCCCATCGGCATGATGGCGATACGGGATTCATCGTAAAAGGTGGCCTTGTCCACCCCGAGCCACTGACGCAGGCGATCGCCGGAGGGATCGTCCCAGGGGATACCGCTGGCATGCACCCGGGTGCCAGGCGCCTGGCCGATGATCAGCAGACGGGCGCGCTCGCTGCCGCGGATCACCGGTCTGGGCCCAAGCGGCAAGTGTGCCTCGCACAGGCGGCAGGCCCGGATCTGTTCAAACAAACTGTCGAGTCGGTTCATGGGCCCGATAGTAGCAGAGTTTTCCGCCTGATCCTGCTTGTGAAAGATTCAGCAGATACTTATCATGCAGCCACATTTGTTTAATTTAATAAACGGAGCGAGATGAAGAACTGGATGGGCACCGGCAGCGCGGCCCTCTCATTCGTGCTGTGGGGCATGCTGCCCCTCTATTACCAGTTCATGCCCGCGGTCAACATGTGGGAGCTGCTCTCCCACCGGGTACTCTGGTCGGCGGTGCTGCTGGGCCTTCTGTTCCTCCTCATCGGCTACCGGGTGCCCTGGGCGCGGCTGCGCAGCGAACCGCGCCAGCTCGGCCTCATCCTGCTGGCCGGCCCCGTCATGTCCATCAGCTGGTGCATGTTCACCTGGTGCCTCACCACCGGCCAGGTGCTGGCCACCAGCCTCGCCTTCTTCATGACGCCGCTGTTCAACATCGTGTTTGCCGTGTTGTTCCTCAAAGAGAAGCTCACCCCGCAAAAACACCTGGCGGTGGCGCTGGCACTGGCCGGGCTGGCCTACATGCTCTTTTCTTACGGCCAGCTGCCCTGGTTCTCTCTCATCATGGGGGCCAACTTCGCCCTCTACGGTCTGCTCAAGAAGAAGGTCCACTATGACGCCGGCGTCAGTCTCTATCTCGAGGCGCTGGTGCAACTGCCCGTCGCCCTGCTGATCATCGGCGCTCTGGCGGTGAGCGGCGCCAGCCAGTTCGTGGCCGGTGACTGGACCGAGCGTCTGCTGCTGATGGGTAGTGCCCCCGCCACCCTGCTGCCGGTGGGGCTGTTCTGCTACGGCATGATGCGCACCCGCATGAGCACGGTGGGTCTGCTGCAGTACATTGAGCCCAGCCTCGCCTTCCTGCTCGCCATTTTCTGGTTTGGCGAGACGCCGGATCCGGTGAAATCGGTGGGGTTTGCCTTCGTCTGGGCCGGCCTGCTGGTGAGCCTTCTGCCGCTGCACAAGCTTGGGCGCCATCTGCGCCGCAACACCGACGCTCAGGGTCTGCCGCGGTAGGATTCCAGGATGGCGTGCCACTTGGGATCCCGGTCCATCTGCTCGGCGATGTCATTCAGCCGGCTGTGCAGTGCGCTGCGGGATTTTGGCAACAGGATGTGGCGGGTATAGCTGGACTGGGCAAAGGGCGAGACGAACAGCTTGCCCTCGAAGGCCGGGTCATGGGTGAAGAAGGCGAGCGCCGAGCCCGGCACCAGGGTCACGTCGATGCGACCGCGCACCAGCAGGCTGAAGTTGGTCTTGACCTTCTTGGCATCGACCCGCACCAGATCGCCCCTGGCCGCCGCCTCGTCGATGCCCTGATAGCGATACCCCTCGATGCCGCCGAAGGTCATCCCCTTCAGTGAGTCGGGCCCGCGATAGATGACCGGCCTGGCAACGCTGGAGATGAGCTCGTTGGTATCGCGCATGATGGGAAAGGTCCAGAGGTAGAGCTCGCGCTGGGGATCTCCCACCCAGGCGGGATTGACCCAGGCCACCAAGCCATCGAAGCCGGGATCCGACATTTCCAGCGCCAGTCTGGCCCGATTCACCAGCCAAAGTTCCAGCCTGGGTTCTCCGCCAAGCTTTTCATTGAGATACTTGACCAGATCCCGGCTCAGACCAGTCTGCTCCCCGGTCATGAAGGGGGGGTGCTGATGATAGTCGTAGAGACGCAGCGTCTCGCCATGAGCCGATATCGACAGCAAACACCACAACCACCACCACGCTCGCATCGCACCTCCTTGAGCTGCTCTTGAGTGTGGCACAGAGAGATCGAATGAGAGAACCCGCTCCCGGCGCCGAACCGGCTGTCAGTCCACCCGCCAGCCACTGGTTCATCTACATGGTGCGCACCGCCAGCGGCCTGCTCTATACCGGGATCAGCACGGACCCGCTCCGCCGCCTGCGCCAGCATCAGAGCGGCAAGGGATCCCGCGCCCTGCGTGGCAAGGGGCCGCTGACCCTGGCATGGCAGCAGGCCATCGGCGAGAAAGGGGCGGCGCTGCGCCTCGAATACCGGCTCAAGCAGCAGAGCAAGGCCTTCAAGGAGCAACTGATCACCCAGCCGGAGCGCTGGCTCGCCTGCAGCCAGTCCTGGCTGGCCGACACCCGCACACAAAAAAGACCGCTGCACGCAGCGGCCAAGGAAGGATCCGGTAACAGGGACTGTCAACGGTAGGTGTTGATTAGCTTGCTTGCGCCGGCTGCTGAAACCAGCACACCGCCCGCACGCAAAAAAGGCCGCGGTATGCAGCGGCCAAGGAAGGATCCGGTAACAGGGAGTGTCAACGGCAGGTTGATTAACCTGCTTGCACCGGCGGCTGAAACCAGCACTCCACCACCCAGACACAAAAAAGGCCGCGGTACGCAGCGGCCAAGGAAGGATCCGGTAACAGGGAGTGTCAACGGTAGGTATTGGCCTGTTTGCGCCGGCTGCTGATGAACCAGCACACCACCAGCAGCACCAGCAACCAGGGCGCCAGCTTGATGATGAGGGCAAACATGCCGGCCAGGGCGCCAAACAGCACGAAGACGCCGCTCACCAGCAACATGGCCAGCACGGTGAATCCGGCCAGCGCCATGCCGACCAGAACCAGCATCAAGACGATAAATTCCAGCATGTTTTGCTCCTCACTGGGTTAATGCGGCTGAGTGACCCGGGGTCAATCCAGCCAGCGCTTCAATTCACGACGGGGCGGCATGATCAGCACCGCCAGCAGATAGGCGGCCAGCGCCAGGGGCGGCATCAGGATCAGCGCCATCAGGGCCGCGACCCGCACCGTCACCCTGGAGAGCCCCAGCCCGTTGGCGATGCCGGCGCAGACCCCGGTCAGCTTGCGATGGGTAAGATCCTTCGGCCAGGGCGTCATGGTTATGCCTCCACCTTTTGACCCTTGAGGCGGGCCAGCTCCCGTTCAATCTCGTCGTTCAGCTCCAGCTCGCGGAACTGGGCCTCCAGCGAGGGGTTCTGCCCCAGGGTTGCGGCCTCCAGCTGAGCTTCCAGCTGATCGACCCGGCCCTGAAAGCCGTCAAAACGGGCCATCAGCTCATGCATGCGCTGGTTGTCCACCTGAGCACGGGCCCGCAGCCGGCTGTGGGCGGTCTGCTCGCGCAGGGTCAGCAGCTTCTGCTTCTCGCGCGCCTCGGTCAGCTTGGCGGCCAGCCGCTCGCTGTCGGCGGTGAGCTGAGCCAGCACCTCGGCGACCCGCGCCTTGTCCTGCTCCAGCTGTTCGCATTTTTTGGCCTCGGCCAGCTTCTCGGTCAGCGCGGCCCGGGCCAGGTCCTCGCGCCCCTTCTGGATGGCGAGTTCGGCCTTGGCCGACCACTCCAGGATCTGGTGTTGCAACGCCTGCTGATGACGCTCCAGCTGCTTCTGTTCGGCAATGACGCGGGCGGCCTGGGTTCTCATCTCGACCTGGACCTGCTCCATCTCCTCGATCATCAGCCGCAGCATCTTCTCCGGCTCTTCGCTCTTGTCGAGCAGGCTGTGCAGGTTGGCATTGATCACGTCGGTCAGGCGGCTAAATACGCTCATGGTCTGGCTCCTTGTTGATGGGATGGCTATCTCTTCTCATGACATTACAAGAGCCGTGCCAAGATAATTTTTCCTTTACTTACATATAGATGAGGTTTTATCAGGTATTTTCAACATCGTCTTGGTGGCGAAAAATACCGTTCAAGTGGTGATTTTTACCAATAAAAAAGGGAGCCGGCGGCTCCCTCATGCAATCAGCGGCGTACTCAGGCGGCCCGGGGATGACCGAGCTGGCTGTCCAGTTCGGCCAGCTTGGCCTCCATCCGGGCACGGCAGTTGTCGGAGAGGTCGCGAATGCCGGCGGCACCGTGCTCCTTGCTGCAGACCGGGGCCATCACTTCCAGCAGCACCTCGCCGTTGTCCCAGCGGTTGAGATCGATCTGGCCGAAGTAGCTGGAGCAAACGATGGGCACCACCGGCACCTCTGCCTGTACTGCGGTATGGAAGGCGCCCGCCTTGAACGGCAGCAGGCCGCGTCCCTTGGAGCGGGTCCCCTCCGGGAACATCCAGATGGAGGTGCCGCGATTCTTGATGCGCTCCACCACCTGGCCAATGGTGCCGATGGCGCGGGAGCGGTTGGAGCGGTCGATCAGCACGTTGCCGGAGAGCCAGAAGATGAGACCGAAGAAGGGCAGCCACAGCAGGCTCTTCTTGCCCACCGCCACCACGCCGGGCTGCACCGCGCCGGTCACGGTGAAGATGTCGTAGTTGCTCTGGTGGTTGCAGACGTAGACCGCCGGCCCCACCGATTTGACCTCGTCGGCCACCGTCACCCGGACCTTGAGGCCGATCAGCGGGCAGACAGCATGATACATGCGGGCGAAGACATAGACGTTGTTGGGATGGCGCGGACGCACCAGGCAAAGCAGCAGACCGAACAGGAACCAGAAGATGAGCAGCAGACCAAGCAGCAGCACACGGGCAAGTTTGAGCATCGAACACCTCGGATTTTGACTCGGCGCAGTATACTGGTCCCCCTTTTAGCGAACAAGCGTTCGCCAAACAGAACCGACCACCCCTGCCACCCGCCCCTCTGCCTTAAAACGGACGGCGGCTTGCCCCACCCGGCGTTGGCCGTTAGGATGTGGCCATCTTGATGAACGGGGCGAGCATGATTCACCAACAACGCGTGGCGAAACGACTCCTGCTGCTGGTCTGCCTGCTGGTGCTCAATTGCGCTGCCCAGCCGCTGGCCCGGCTGGCCCTGCTCGATCACGCTCTCAGCTGTCAGGCCCTGCCCTCCTTCGTCACGGCCGACGACCAAGCCGACAAGGGCACGCCCGCCAGCCCGCAGCCCAACAGCTGCCAGCTCAACGGCAAGTGGCTGAGCGCCACCACCCTGCTCTGCCTCGAGCAGCTGTTCTTTGCGGTGGCCCTGCTCATCGCCCTACTGGCCCCGCTCTGGCGCTACACGCCGCCACTGCCGCCGCCACGGGCCGTCTCCCCTCCCGAACGACGACTTCACCTCACCTTCTGTGTCTGGCGGGAATGAGTTAAGCCGCGCTTTTTTCAGCCTGCTGTCATTCATTTTTTGCGAGACAACATTTATGTCAACTCTCTTCAAGGCGAGCCTGCTGCTGGGCTGCCTGCTGTGGCAATCCAGCGGATTGGCCAGCGATACGGGCTGGCTCACCAGCCCCCAGAACGATCACGCCAAGGTCAGGCTGCAAGCCGACCGCAGCGCCCCTGACCATACCCGCATCCTGCTCGAGGTGGCCCTCGAATCCGGCTGGAAAACCTACTGGCGCAGCCCGGGTGAAGGGGGCATAGCGCCCCAGATCCTGTGGGATCAACCGGTCGGCGACTTCCAGTGGCACTGGCCCACGCCGCGCCCCTTCGAGGTGGCCGGGCTCAGCACCCAGGGTTATCAGCAACAGGTGCGCTTCCCCCTGAGCCTCAACTACCCGGCGGGGCAGCCACTCAAGGGCACCTTGCGCCTCTCCACCTGCAGCAACGTCTGCATCCTGACCGACTACCCCTTCACCCTGGCGGTGGATGGGCAGGCGCCGGCCGGTTTCGACTTCGCCTGGGCCCAAACTATGAGCACCCTGCCGCAGACGCTGCCCGCCGACACCCGGGTCGAGCTCGGCTACCAGCACAACCAGCTGCAGCTGCGCGCCGAGCGGGCAGAGGGCTGGCAGGCGCCTGCGCTCTTCATCGATGCGCTGGAAGGGGCCGAGTTCGGCAAGCCCGCGCTCGAGGTAAGCGGCAACACCCTGATTGCCCGGGTCCCGGTCAGCGATGGCTGGCAGGGGGATGCCCCTGACTTGCGTGGCCAATCCCTCAGCCTGTTGCTTGGCAACGGCGATGAGGCCTGGCAGACCCGCGCCACCATCGCCGATCCCCTCGCCCTGCCGGCACCAAGCCAGCCTCTCATCTGGCTGCTGGGGGCGGCGCTGCTCGGCGGCCTCATCCTCAACCTGATGCCCTGCGTGCTGCCGGTGCTGGCCCTGAAACTGGGTACCGTGCTGCAGCAGCAGGAGAGCGAACAGCGACAGGTGCGCAAGCAGTTCCTTGCCGCCAGTGCCGGGATCATTGCCTCCTTCTGGGTGCTGGCGGCCATGAGCAGCCTGCTGCGCGCGACTCAGGGCGCCGTCGGCTGGGGGATCCAGTTCCAGAGCGCCGGTTTCATCGGCTTCATGGTGGCGGTGACCCTGCTGTTTTGTGCCAACCTGCTGGGGCTGTTCGAAATCCGCCTGCCCAGCAATCTCAACACTCGCCTCGCCACCAGCGGCGGCCAGGGGCTCGGCGGCCACTTCCTGCAAGGGAGTTTCGCGACCCTGCTGGCCACCCCCTGCTCGGCCCCCTTCCTCGGCACCGCTGTGGCCTTTGCGCTGGCGGCACCGCTCGGCCAGCTCTGGCTCATCTTCACGGCGCTCGGCCTTGGCATGAGCCTGCCCTGGCTGCTGGTGGCGGCCCTGCCGCGCCTCGCCCTCTGGCTGCCCAAACCGGGCTGCTGGATGGGGCGACTGCGCATCCTGCTCGGGCTGATGATGCTGGGCTCCAGCCTCTGGCTGGCGAGCCTGCTTGGCAACCATCTGGGCAGCACGGCCACCGGCTGGCTGATGGCCGCCATGCTGCTGGCGCTGCTGATTGGCATCATCTGGCGCTATGGCATGCGCGGTTTCACGCTGGCCCTCTCTCTCTCGGCACTCATCGGCGGCGCCCTGTTGCTGGGGGGCGCCCTCACGGCGCAGGGGTCGGGCAGCGTCGATCGCATTGCCTGGCAGCCGCTCTCCGAACAGGCCATCGTCGATGCACTGGCCCAGCGCAAGCGGGTCTTCGTCGACGTCACCGCTGACTGGTGCGTCACCTGCAAGGCCAACAAGTACAACGTGCTGCTGCGTGACGAGGTGCAGAGCGCCCTGTCGGCCCCGGACGTGGTGGCCCTGCGCGGTGACTGGAGCCGGCCGAGCGATGCCATCTCCGCCTTCCTGCGCCAGCGCGGCGCGGCCGCCGTCCCCTTCAACCAGATCTACGGGCTCGGCCTGCCAGAGGGAGAGATCCTCTCGCCCCTGCTGGACAAGGCCGACTTGCTCGACGTGTTGCATCAGGCCGGCCTCGTCCAGGCCGATGCCCCCCATTTTTAAGGAGAATCCCATGACCCTGCGTACCCTGAAACTGCGCACCCTGACCCTCTGCACCGCCCTGCTTGCCGGCACCCTGAGTGCCCCCTTGTTGCAGGCGGCCCCCTTCACCCCGGAGCAGGAGGCGCGCATCAAGGAGCTCATTCGCGAGACCCTGGTCGCCAACCCCAAGATCCTTGACGAGGCGGCCGAATCCTGGGAGAAGCAGAACGCCGCCGCCCAGGAGGCCCAGCTCGGCGACTTCATCAAGGGCAATCAGGATGTGCTGTTCAACAGCGCCACCAGCCCGCGCCTCGGCGCCAAGCACCCCAAGCTGACCCTGGTGCTGTTCACCGACTACAACTGCCCCTACTGCAAGCAGTTCGACCCCCAGCTGACCAAGCTGCTCAAGGCCTATCCCGACGATCTGGGGCTGGTGATCAAGCTGCTGCCGTTCAAGGGGCAGAGCTCCGCCAAGGCGGCCCAGTACAGCCTGACCCTGTGGCAGCAGGAGCCGGCCCGCTTCCTCGCCCTGCACGACAAGCTGATGAGCAAGCAGGGGATGCTGACCGAAGCGGACATCAACAGGGCACTGGCGGCCACCGGCAACACGGCCCTCAAGCCCGATGCCAAGGCCACCGAGGAGCTGCGCAACAGCCTTCGCATCGGCACTCTTCTTGGTGTGCAGGGCACCCCGGCGACCCTGATTGGCAACCAGCTGGTACCGGGTGCCGTGCCCTATGACGAGCTGGAGCAGCTGGTGAAGGCCGAGCTGGCCAAGCGGAGCTAAACCATGGCGGAGGATGCAGTCGTAAAGCCACCCCGCTGGCGCCGCTGGGGCAAGGAGGCGCTCTGGCTGCTGCTGATGGCGCTGGTCATCTCCACTCTGCTGGATCTGTGGCGCAGCCCCACCCTGCCGGCGGGAGCCATGGAGGCCCCCTTCACCCTGCAGGATGGCACCACCACCAGCCTGGCCGAGCAGAGCCGCGGCAAGCCTCTGCTGGTCTACTACTGGGCCAGCTGGTGTGGCGTCTGCCGCTTCACCACCCCCACGGTGGAGCAGCTCTGGCAGCAAGGTGAAAACGTGCTGACGGTGGTGCTGCGCTCCGGCAGCGATGACCAGTTGCGCGCCGGGATGGCGAAGAGGGGGCTCGCCTTTCCCACCCACAACGATGAGCGGGGGGATCTGGCCGCTCGCTGGCAGGTGGGGGTCACCCCCACCTTCCTCATCATCAAGGATGGGAAGCTAGTGAGCACCACCACCGGCTGGAGCTCATGGCTCGGGCTCAAGGCCCGTCTGCTGTGGGCCAGCCTGCGCTGACCCCTGACCTCGACGCCCGGCCAGTCCGGGCGTTTTTTCAACCCCTGTCACACATGGGTCGCCATGGAACTGACAAAATAGTCACAAACGGCCCCAAACCTCCCCTGACGAGGCCCCGCACGACGCCACCCGCACGCCCATCTGTTCGCTTCCTATCCATGGCGATGGCGGCCTGTTTGCGTTAAAATGTCGGGTTTTTGCCGAGCCTGGTTTGCCAAGAGCCCCGCCGCCAGGCCAGCGCAGGGTCAATTCCACGATGCCAGTGAGGCAGGATCCGTCATGAACAACTACTTCCGGGTGTTGGGCGTCAAGTCCAACGCCAGTGAAAACGACATCAAGAAAGCCTATCGACGGCTGTCGAACCAGTACCACCCCGACAAGCTGCACGGGGCGAGCGAAGAAGAGAAAGAGCAGGCAGCCCTCAAGCTGCACCAGGTAAAGCAGGCTTATGAAGTGCTGTCCGATCCGAAACAGCGGGCCGCCTTTATCAAGGATTTCAACAACGTCATCGTGACCGATCCCGCTGCTGCCATGCAGGAGATGTGGGACCAGTTCTACCCCTGAGCCACCAGGCAAGAAGAGCGACTATGCAAAATAAATGGGACCAGGCACGGCTCAAGGCCCTGCAAAGCGATGCCAGTGAAAACATCGAATCCTACCGGGATCAGGACGACCCCAAGGGACTCGAGCAGTTCACCGACCAGATGAAGGCCCTGCTGCTGGCCGACATGAGCATGCTGGAGTTCATGCCCGAATACCTGCCGCTCGCCCTCTATGGCCGGGTGCAGTTCCCGGCCAAGGCCAAGTCGCAGTGGAACAAGTGGCTCGCCAGCGGCGAGCAGCCTTCCTGGGACGAGTTCAAGGTGAGCGTCGGCTTCAACAACGCCGTCCTGCCGCTGGTCAAGGCGGTGCGGGCCCAGAGCGAAGATCAGCTGATGGAAGCCTGCGCCGTGCTGTTCCTGCTCGACAACCCGCTCCCGCGCGGCAGCCACCGCGGTGATGACGACTATGAGCTGCGCGATGAAGAAGAGGAAGACGGGGAAGATGCCGACGCCGACTACCACGGCGGCAGCGACCGCTATGGTGATGACCAGGGCGAGCAGGATATGTACGACGAAGTCCGTTTCTAATTGGGGCAAGGCATGAGCAACAGTCTGATAGAAATTACCGCCATCGAGATCAAAGAGCTGGCCGTTATCGAGCCGAAGCAGGCCAGCGAAAAGTTCGAGCTGATCGCCAAGACCATGTCTGACGACCAGCTGGCAGAAGTGATTGAAAATATTGATATCGTTACCCTGACCCAGATTAACGGCCAGCACGATATCTCCTTCCCCTCCATCATCTCCGAGCTGATGACCCCGGAGCGGATCCGCGACATCGTCTGCCAGCAGCCGCTCTACTGGGAAGAGGCGATCAAGAACAACGCCGATGAGCTGCAACAGCACACCTTCGACTTCCTCAACTACCTGATCCGCACCCAGGATAGCGAGGCCAAGCAGCGCGAGATCCTCGAGTGCGTGGCCGAAGACCCGGCAGGTCTCTTCTACCTCGCCATCCCCTTTATCGAGTTCTATCGCGGCGATCGCTATGAAGAGGACGAGGGCTATCGCGACGTGCTGCACGCCGAAGAGGAAGACCTTGAAGAGTCCCTGCGCTACAGCGAGCGCCAGCAGAGCGAAGATGTCCACGACTATGCGCTGGACGACCCGCGCAGCCTCTTGATGCTCATTCGCGAGCTGGCCCCCGAGGTGGAGAAAGCCATCAAGGCGCTGCTGCGCAATGAGCACTCCAGCTGGGACGGCATCATCAACAAGTTTGCCGCCGAGCTGGTGATGCAGGCCAAAGAGAAGAACAAGGTCGAGGAAGACGAGTACGGCGACGTCGACGACATGTTCAGCTTTCTGGATTAAGGAGCCCATTCATGCAGTTAGTCATTCGCGATGCCAACCTGGGCCCCTTTCTGACCCAGGTGCTGCGCTTTGGCCGCGACAATGAACGTTTGACCGAGCAACAGCTGGCCGCCATCAAGGGCAAGGCGGTGCTGATGAGCCTCAAATTTGCCGACAAGTACTACAACAAGTACAAGATGCACCTGCTGGAGCAGGCCGCCCACGACGTCATCGGCGTGGTGAGCCTCGGCCTGCAGGAGCTCTCGGCGCGGGATCCGGCCAAGGCGCTGGCGCTGCTGCAGGCGCCGGAAGGCCCCATCAAGCCGTTTCAGAAGGGCTGGTCAATGCTCATCACCGTCAGCCCCAAGCAGGCTGGCAACAGCCTCTACGGTGACGTGGATGCGCGGCTCTTGGACAAGATCTCGAGCCCGCCCGATGTGGAGGAGTGGCAAGGGTGGCAGGAGTACGAGAAGGCGCTGACCGAGCACAACAAGAGTCGCCTGATGGCACTCATCGACCAGCACTTCTTCGCCTGCGAGAGCGACCACCCCACCATGGAGGACAAGCTGGCCGAAGCGCTGCTCTACCGCATCCTCTGCGGCAAGGGCAGTGGCGCCGCCCCGCTCAAGGTGAAGCAGGATCTCAAGCGCAAACTGGCGCGAGAGATTGAGCTCGACGAGAGCTGGTATGACACCGACTACCTCGCCGCCCAGCTCGCCCTGATGCTGAATGCGCTGCCCGCCGACATGGCCGCCGCCCTGCGCCAGGAGCTGAGCCCGGGCTTTGTGCCCAACCTGCTGCACACCCTCGGCTTTGTGCGCCAGTACCAGCTGCTGCAAAAAGAAAACGCCTCACCGGAGAAGCTCGACAACATGGAGATGCGCGCCGGTCTCAAGCACCCGCTGCTCGGCTGGCCGCTCTATCACGACTTCTAAGGGGCCATGCACCCTGCAGGACGGCCCCCACCGCTCCTCCCCACAACGCCCGGCTTGCCGGGCGTTGTGCTATCCGCCATCCCGCTGGCAGCAGAAACCCTTGTCATGGCCGCCGCCCTCGGTAGAAAACTACCCCGTAAGCGTCATTGGCCCCATTTTTGGCAAGGATATAATGACTCCCCCATACCAGAGCCGGGGAACGAGCAGTGAGTAGAAAGCCGGACCGCATTACCGCGATGCAGCAGATCATCGACGCCGTGAAGGCGGAATTTCCCCTCTATCAACCGGATACCTTCAAATGCGGGCCGGACAACACCTGCATCGGCTGCCCCAAGAAGCTGATGGAGCTGGTGGATACGGACCTCTGCTACTGGCAATATCAGATCGATCGCGGCATTCCGCCCTCCTTCGACGAGATCCAGCGCTTCGGCAAGATGTGCAAGAACATCCGCCGGGCCCTGGTGCGCAATGGCCGCATCCCCGCCTGAGCGCCCCATCGCAGCCAAGGGAGAAGCGCCCGCCGGCAACCCCGAGAGGAACAGTTTATGACCCAGGAAAGGATACAGACCCGCTACACCCTGAATGGCACCCTTGCCAGCCACGCCGAGCTGGAGCAGGCCATCGCACGGGCGATAGAGACCCACAAGCAGGATTTCTTCCCCCTGCTGGAGCGGCTGGTGGATGTGGGTGACAGCCGGGTCAAGCTCAGTCAGAAAGACCCGCTGCGGGTACTGGTGGTGGAACTCGACGGGGCTCACACCGGCGGCAGTGCGCGCCTCAGCTACGAATCCAACTTCGCCGAGAGCTGCCGGCTGATCGATGAATATGACCAGCACCAAACCAGCGTGGCCTTTCGCCTCGACGGGGATCAGCTGATATTCGATCTTGAGCTGCCCATACAGTGGAATTTCGACAACTGATTTGCGGCAGTGCAATTCGCCTTGTTGACGGCGCCCAACGGTTACTTTCCTTCACGCTGCCCCTCTCCAAACGAGAGAGGGGCACTAAACATATTGCAGCAACCGGCTTTCACGCTTATCTGATCACGCTTCGCCAATCAAACCTGCGGCCCTGCCACTTCGTTATAAATAAAACATGACGCTAAGCGGTCACCACACATAACCGTTTAAGCAGCCGATAAAGAAAGACGGGTTGCACCAGCGTCAGCGCTATCACCAGCCAGGCCAGGGTAGCCATATTGCCCAAGTGACCATCGACATCCGTCAACAGCATCGAAGAGACGACGGCGGCCGAACCGCTGAATATATGCTGGAACACATTCTGCAATGACATAAACCCTGCTCGTTCCCCGGGCTCTGCGACCTGGCTATTAACAGCAGCAGCCGTGATCGTCCGTGTCGATGTCACCACCATGAACAAGGTAAAAATGACCATAGTCGGCAACAAGGGGGACCCCAAGAAACCATCCCAGACAATGGCGATAATCAATCCCCCTGCCCACAACGTGATACGCACTGCGCCAACGCGGTCCATCAAATAACCACCCAACTGCATCGCGATCACGCTGAGAACACCGCCCATGACATAGTACTGACTCATATCGCTGCGAGGCACACCGAGATTGAACTGAAAATAGGCCGCCATGTTCGGAACAATAAGGAAGGTGCTGAAAATAGCCAATCCGATTGCCATAAATGCATGCCACACCACGGCTCGTTTCAACATAGCCGTGATTGAAAAAACCTTTTGGTGTTGCCCTAAGTGGGAAGTCATATTCGGCAGCCGCATAAATACCATCACGCTGACGCACAAGCCCACCCCCCCGACGACATAAAAAGGTGCGCTCCACCCTTTCAACATGGCCAATTCCAATCCCAAGGGCACACCGGCAATGGCTGACAACGAGAAAGCCCCCATCACTATCGCCATCGCTCGACCACGTTGTGGTACTGGCGTGGCATCCACGACGATCGCCATTGCTATCGACGTTGCCGGACCGGCAAATATACCTGCCAACAAACGGGTAAAGAACAAGCTTTCCATATTCCACGCCAAGGTGCAGGCCCAGGTGGATAGTGTGACGCCCAGCAATGAGAGCAATGCCACCTTTTTTCTATCAAATCGATCAATATATCTGGCACATAATAAAGATGATAATGCGGCGGCAAGTGCATATCCTCCCCCCAAATATCCTATATAGGTTGGACTGATATCTAGCGCGCGAGATAAATCAGGTCCAAGCGGCATGATCATCATAAAGTCCAGCGCACTCACCAATTGAATAAAGGCAGCCAGCCAAACGCTACCCACATCCATCACTGCACCATTAAAATAAGGTGTCTTACCTGCCTTGTCTTTTTCTGACATCATAGTGTCCATGCTCAATATTTGGAGACAGACAGCATACCTACTACCATCATCTATTTTTATCCTTTAGAATGGCACAGACTGTTATCACATCAGGGACAATAGATGCGCACCGGCCTGGACTTTACTTCATCAAGAATATTTATTGCGGTAGTTGAACAAGGCAGTTTTGTCGGCGCATCCAAAACCCTTGAAATACCGACCTCAAACATCAGCAGAAGTATTGCTCAGCTGGAAGAGAGACTGTCACTCCAGCTTATTGAACGCAGTACTCGGCATATGAAACTCACTCAGGCTGGTCAGCTGCTCTATACCCGAGTAAAACCCTTGCTGGAATCACTGGAGCAAACCGAGGCTGAATTGACATCACAGCAGATTCAGCTGAAAGGGCCACTGCGCCTGTGCATTCCCAATGAAGCCGGCCCCAGACTGCTCGGTACCGCGATAGCGGACTTTGCCTGTCAGCATCCCGAAATAAAGATCAGCTGTATTACCAACCTGTCAGGATTTGAGACATTAAGAGAAGACCTGGACATAGCCGTCATCATTCACAGAGGAAAGCTGGATGACAGCGATTATATCGCCAGCCATCTGACCACCATTCCTTGTACCGTGGTTGGCTCTCCGGCTCTTATTCAGCGGTGCGGGCTTCCCAGCCACACGACACAGCTACAAGACCTTCCCTGTATCACCACGGTAAACGCCCTGAAGGGAATGCCTTGGCAGTTCGCTCGTCCCGACGTTGAATTTTCCACCGTTCAGGTCAATGAACATTACCGTGTCAATAGTGGTGAACTGGCGCTAAAAGCCGCGCTCGCCGGGGTCGGATTTGCCATTCTTGCCAAGATGTCTTGCCAGGAGTTTATTGATGATGGCAGCCTGGTTGAGATTGAACTTGAATTACCCGCTGCCCCATTGCAGTTGTTTGCTGTTTATGCAAATCGACAATATCTACCGGCTAAAACGCGCGTATTTATTGACTTTATACGGCAAAACATCATTAGTTATCAGTAACTAATACCGGTAAAGCCTCAGTTGGTAACATCGGCTTTGCAAGATACCAAAACCCGGCGGCCATCGTTCTCGAACGCTGATTACTCTTTCCCATCAGACCCGCGGCTCTTTCACTTTAAGCCACGCTCTGCTGAGAAATTCAGAAATTTTACCGTTAATTATCGTGTGTATATCATCTCTGTTTACTCCTGGTGCATCATTACAAATAGCTGGTGCCAGTTTATTTAATTGAGCAGAGCATGGAGAGAGAAAAACAAAATGACCGGCATTGTGTATTACCTGAAATTCTTTTTCTGCAGCCAACGTGGTGGCCAGGTCTCTGGCATTTTCTTTCCAAGAAAGCTCTTCATCCTTATCACCAGTAAAAATAAGGGTAGGGGCAATCACTCTTCTGAGTGAGCCGGGAGCGAATGCCATGCTCACCGGAGCCATGAAAACCCATGCCTTTATCCTAGAATCGGGGTGCACAACTAGACCAGGATGGTCATTTATCATTACCCCTTTGTTTGAACATATGGCACTCATGTCATATTTACGACAATAATTTTCATAGCGTCCTGCATCAATATCTCCTCCTCTCAACAACAATCCTGTTGCTCCACCGGCAGAGAAACCAATAAATGCTATCTTATCTTTATCAATATATTTAGCTAGTTCAATATCATTGGTCGCAGCAGTAATAACGGCAGATATTTGTAATGGACGACCATACCAGGAACTAATGGCCCCTGCCCCTGTCTGATCCTTGTAGTTATCACCAGGATGCGTGAGGGTAATAACAATATTTCCCTGCCGAGCCAGAGTCGTGGCAAGGTCATGATGACTCCATAAACTACCGGCGTTGCCATGTGAGATCACTATGGCTGGATAGCGGCCTGGTACTATATTCAGCGCCTTTTGTGCCGCTATTTGATAAGGGCCTATCGTACTTGGTGTTTTTTCTGCGGCCACACCGGGATAGAAATATACGGCATCCATAGGCTTTTCACCTACAGGATCAGTCACTATGAGACGCTTAAACCCTGTATATTCAGCCGATACGACGAAGGATGGCAAGGCACTGCACGTACATATTGCACAAAGTAAAAAATAACGAAAAAGAAGCCTCATCAGATATCCTTTCTGATCCAATCGACATTGGGACGACACGCTACCACTATCCCCATGAGGAGTCATTTTTCACAAAAAAATGGGAGCGAATAATTCGCTCCCATCTTGTATAGATCCGTTGACTACCCTTCCTGATTTTCCCCGGCTGCCGGTTCTGCGCCGGCGACGGTTTCAATCTCGATGCGATCGACCCGCTGCAGACCACGAGGCAGTTTGGCACCACGGCGGCCGCGCTCGCCGCGGTAGTAATCAAGGTCAGCTGGCTTGAGGGTCAGCTTGCGCTTGCCGGCAAACAGGGTCACCGACTGGCCCTGCGGAATGACGGCGGCCATCACCACAAACTCCTCTCGCGCCTTCACCCGTGCCGAGGGGATGCTGATCAGCTTGTTGCCCTTGCCTTTGCCGAGCACCGGCAGGGTATTGAGCGGGAACAGCAGCATGCGCCCTTCGTTGGAGATGGCCATGCAGAGATCGGTGTCCGGCGCGCCTATCTTCTGAGGTGCCATCACCAGACCCCCTTCCGGCACGGTGAGCAGCGCCTTGCCGTTCTTGTTCTTACCGATCAGGTCGTCATATTTGCAGACGAAGCCGTAACCGGCGTCGGAACAGATCAGATACGGCTCGCCTTCGTTCCCCATCACCAGATGACGCACCTCTTCACCAGCCCCCAGCGCGAAGCGGCCGGTGAGCGGCTCACCCTGACTGCGGGCGGAGGGCAGGGTATGGGCCTCCAGCGAGTAGGTTCTCCCCAGGGTGGAGAGGAACACCGCCTGCTGGTTGCTGCGGCCATGGGCGTGGGCCAGATAACCGTCCCCCGCCTTGTAGGAGAGACCCTCCACATCCACGTCGTGGCCCTTGGCGGCGCGCACCCAGCCCTTGTCAGAGAGGATCACGGTGACCGGCTCGCTCGGGGTGAGCTCCTTCTCGGTCAGAGCCACGGCGGTGGCGCGCTCCACCAGCGGGGTGCGGCGATCGTCACCGTACTTCTCGGCATCTGCCAGGATCTCTTTCTTCAGCAGGGTGCTGAGACGGCGCTCGGAACCCAGGATCAGTTCCAGCTTGTCGCGCTCTTCGGCCAGTTCGTTCTGTTCGGCGCGCAGCTTGAACTCTTCGAGCTTGGCCAGGTGGCGCAGTTTCAGCTCGAGGATCGCCTCGGCCTGGGTCTCGCTGATGTTGAAGCGCTCCATCATCACCCGGCCCGGCTCTTCCTCGGTGCGGATGATCTCGATCACCTCGTCGATGTTGAGGTAGGCAATGAGCAAACCTTCGAGGATGTGCAGGCGGGCCAGCACCTTGTCGAGGCGATACTGCAGGCGACGGCGCACCGTCTCGCGGCGGAAACTCAGCCACTCGGTGAGGATGGTCTTGAGGTCTTTCACCTGGGGCCGGTTGTCCAGACCCAGGATGTTGAGGTTGACCCGGTAGTTCTTCTCCAAGTCCGTGGTGGCGAACAGGTGGGCCATCAGCCCCTCCACGTCCACCCGGTTGGAGCGCGGCACTATCACCAGACGGGTCGGGTTTTCGTGGTCCGACTCATCGCGCAGATCGGTGACCATGGGCAGCTTTTTCGCCACCATCTGGGCGGCGATCTGTTCCATGATCTTGGCGCCGGAAGCCTGATGGGGCAGCGCGGTGATGACGATGTCGCCATCCTCTTCGCTCCACACCGCCCGCTGCTTGATGGAGCCCTTGCCGGTCTCGTAGATTTTGCGGATGTCGTCGCGCGGCGTGATGATCTCGGCGTTGGTCGGGTAGTCCGGTCCCTGCACATGGGCCATCAGGGCATCCAGGCCGGCATTGGGGTTGTCCAGCAGCTCCACACAGGCGTGGGCCACTTCCCGCGCGTTGTGGGGCGGGATGTCGGTCGCCATCCCCACCGCGATGCCGGTCACCCCGTTGAGCAGGATGTGCGGCAGGCGGGCGGGCAGCACCACCGGCTCCTTCATGGTGCCGTCGAAGTTCGGCGTCCACTCCACCGTACCCTGGCCCAGCTCGGAGAGCAGCAGCTCGGAGAAGCGCGACAGCCGCGCCTCGGTATAACGCATAGCGGCGAAGGATTTGGGATCGTCCGGCGCACCCCAGTTGCCCTGACCGTCCACCAGCGGGTAGCGGTAGGAGAAGGGCTGGGCCATCAGCACCATGGCTTCATAACAGGCGATGTCGCCATGGGGGTGGTACTTACCCAGCACGTCACCCACGGTACGGGCGGATTTCTTGTGCTTTGACAGCGCCGACAGACCCAGCTCGCTCATGGCGTAGATGATGCGCCGCTGCACGGGCTTGAGGCCGTCGCCGATATGCGGCAGGGCCCGATCCATGATGACGTACATGGAGTAGTTCAAGTAAGCCTGCTCGGTGAAGGTGCGCATTGGCTGGCGCTCTACCCCGTCCAGACTGAGCTCTAGATCGCTCATAGATTTGTTCTCTTTCGGTTATAGAGCCGGTTGGCGCTCTACTTCATCCACAGACTGAGCTCGATAGCATCACTCATGTGATTATCTCTTTCGGTTTGGGAGCCGCCACAGGGCGACTCCGGCTAAATGCTTGCCGGCCCCGACAGGGCCGGTCAACGGCTTAGATGATGGCGAGGTTGCCCTTCTCTTCGAGCCACTCGCGGCGATCGCTCGCCCGCTTCTTGGCCAGCAGCATGTCCATCAGCTGCAGGGTCTCGTCCCCCTCGGCCTCTGGCCCCATGGTGAGCTGCACCAGACGGCGGGTGTTGGGATCCATGGTGGTTTCTCTCAGCTGTTTCGGGTTCATCTCACCCAGCCCCTTGAATCGGGTCACCATCACCTTGCCTTTCTTCTTCTCGGCTTCGACCCGCTGCAGCACGCCGTTCTTCTCGTCCTCGTCGAGGGCGTAGTAGACCTCCTTGCCGATATCGATCCGGTAGAGGGGCGGCATGGCCACATAGACGTGGCCCTGATTGACCAGCGCGCGGAAGTGTTTCACGAACAGGGCGCAGAGCAGGGTGGCGATGTGCAGACCGTCCGAGTCCGCATCCGCCAGGATGCACACCTTGCCGTAGCGCAGGCCGGAGAGATCTTCCGAGTCCGGGTCGAGCCCGATGGCCACCGAGATGTCGTGCACTTCTTGCGAGGCGAGCACCTGACCGGCCTCCACCTCCCAGGTGTTCAGGATCTTGCCGCGCAGCGGCATGATGGCCTGAAACTCGCGATCCCGCGCCTGCTTGGCACTGCCGCCCGCGGAGTCACCCTCCACCAGGAACAGCTCCCCCTGCATGGGGTCGGCGCAGTTACAGTCGGTGAGCTTGCCGGGCAGGGCCGGGCCCTGGGTTATCTTCTTGCGCACCACCGTCTTGGCGGCGCGCATCCGGCGCTGGGCGCTGGAGATGCAGAGCTCGGCCAGCTGTTCGGCCAGCTCGGTGTTGCTGTTCAGATAGAGGCTGAAGGCATCCTTCACCACGCCGGAGACAAACGCCGAACTCTGGCGCGAGGAGAGCCGCTCCTTGGTCTGGCCGGCAAACTGCGGATCCTGCATCTTGATGGAGAGGATGTAGGCGCAGCGATCCCAGATATCTTCCGGGGTCAGCTTGACCCCGCGCGGCAACAGGTTGCGGAACTCGCAGAACTCGCGCATGGCGTCGAGCAGGCCCTGGCGCAAACCGTTGACGTGGGTACCGCCCTGGGCGGTGGGGATCAGGTTCACATAGGATTCGGCGAGGCATTCCCCCCCTTCCGGCAACCAGCACAGGGCCCAGTCCACCGCCGACTGCTCGGTGCTGAAGGCGCCGACAAAGGGCTGCTCCGGCAGGCAGGTGAACTGCTTGACCGCGTCGACCAGGTAATCCTTGAGGCCGTCTTCATAGCACCACTCCAGCTTGATGCCGGTGTTCTTGTCGAGGAACTTGATGGTCAGACCTGGGCAGAGTACCGCCTTGGCCTTGAGCAGGTGTTCCAGCTTGGAGACCGAGAACCTAGGAGAATCGAAGTAGTGGGCTTCCGGCCAGAAGCGCACCCGGGTGCCGGTGTTACGGCGCCCGCAGGTGCCGGTGATGGTCAGCTCCTGCACCTTCTCACCCTTCTCGAAGGCGATGTCGTAGACCTGGCCGTCACGGCGCACCGTCACCTCGACCCGCTCGGAGAGGGCGTTCACCACCGAGATGCCCACCCCGTGCAGACCGCCGGAGAACTGGTAGTTCTTGTTGGAGAACTTGCCGCCCGCGTGCAGCTTGCAGAGGATCAGCTCCACCCCGCACACCCCTTCCTCCGGGTGGATGTCGACCGGCATGCCGCGACCGTCGTCGATCACCTCGAGGGACTGATCTTCATACAGGGTCACCTCCAGAGTACGGGCGTGGCCCGCCAGCGCTTCGTCGACGCTGTTGTCGATGACCTCCTGACCGAGGTGATTGGGCCGGGTGGTGTCGGTATACATGCCGGGGCGGCGACGCACCGGTTCAAGGCCATTGAGGACCTCAATGGCATCCGCATTGTATTGAGTAGACATGGAGGGCCTTGCGAATTGACGTTTGGGGAGAATCTTACTCGTTGGGAGGGTATTGGACAAACCCGGCGGCGGCAAAGCTTGATCCGGACGGGGTAAGTTGCCCCGCCGGCCCGTTCAGCGCGCCTCGGCCGCCACCGGCAGCGCCTGCTGCAACTGGGAGAGCGAGCTGTGCAGCCGCCACACCATGCCGGCCAGCTCCCGCGCCGTCGACTCCCTGTGGTTGGCCAGGGCTGCGCTGATCCGCTGCAGCTCGGCCAGGGTGCGATCTAGGGAGGCGTGCTGCACCCCCTGCTCGGTGAGGATCCCCTGCAGAGAGCGGATGCAGTTGTCGCGCACCAGGTAGAGGGGCTGATCCTCGCCGCGCCACTGGCGCAGCTGCCAGACGATGTGGCTGCAGTTGAGCAGCACCACGCCCCAGCGCAGCACCCAGAGGCGGGCGGTCTGATCCTGACTCTGGCTGAGCTGGCTGATGCAGTGATAGATGAGCGATTCGAACTGGCTCTCGCTCTGGCGCGGGGCCGGCTCCAGCTGATCCATGAAGTGGCGGCGCAGGGAGCGGATGAGGCGGCGGCTCTTGCGCCGATCCGAGCTCGGTCGCAGCAGCTGGAATGCCAGTCCGGCACTCATCACCCCCAGCGCCTGCCCCAGGCTGCCGTTGATGTACTGCAGATAGTCGTAGCTCGGCGGATTGGTGATGGCGAGAAAGGAGCCGAGCAGCACGATGAGCTGGCCCCACAACACCGCCTGCCTGGGCTGTTGCTGCTTGAACAGCTGCATGGTGATGAGCACGGGGAACAGCAGGGCGCAGAAGAGCCAGAAGTCGTCGAGGCGGATCATCAGGCCGAACTTGACCGCGAAGCAGATGAGGCTCAGCAGCAGGATCGCCTTGAGCATGGTGTTGGCCCCCTTGGCGGGCGCCGGGGTGGCCGAGTAGAGCACGCAGCAGATGGAGAGCAGGGTCAGCGCCGAGCTGCCCGCATCCCACTGGCTGTGGATCCAGAAGGCGCAGCCCAGCAGCACGCAGAGGAAGGTACGCCCGCCGTTGTAGGCCGCCTCCAGCGTGTCGGTGTGGCTGGTGAGCGAAGAGTGGCGCGGCGGTGCCGGCCACTCCTGATCGTCGTAATGGGCCAGCCGATCCAGCCAGCGCTGACACTCCAGATAACTCCAGCAGAAGTGGCGCAGCCGTCGCCAGAAGGTGTGCAGCCGGTAATCGCTGGCCGCCGTCGGCACCAAGGGGGCCAGCAGCCGGGCGATGCGGTACTTGTCGCAGCCGGGCTGGCCCAGCTCGACCAGCAGCCGCTCCAGCAACGCCTGCAGCCCCTCCGGTTGCTCCGGCCAGTTGTGCAGCATGCGGCGCTGGCTGGAGATGAGGCTGATGAGCCGCAGCTGGCGGTGCAGCAGGAAGTTGAGCAGCCGGTTGTGGCGACGCAGCCGATGGTGGCTCCAGACCGCCTGGATGCGCAGCACGTTCATGGTGAGGATCTGGCCGATCAGCCCCTCGTGGGCAGTGCGCACCTCCGGGCTCGCCTCCCCCAGCCAGAGCAGCTGGGCATGTTCCAGCAGGCGGGCCTGGGTCTTGTGCAGCGACTGCAGCAGGGTTTCCCCATCCGAGGTGCTGGGCAGGATCATCATCAGCAGGCCACCGCAGAGGATGCCGACGATCACCTCGCTCACCCGCGCCTGGGCGATGTCGAAGATGTGCTGCGGGTCGGTCACGTTGACGCAGGAGAAGGCGATGATGGCGGCGGTGTAGCCCGCCAGCGCAAAGGCGTAGGAGACGTTGTTCTGATGGTGGTTGGAGATGTAGGTACAGAGCGCCAGCCAGAGCGCGATGAGGAAGCTGAACAGCCAGGGATCGCTGATGCCAAGGCCGGTGATCACCACCGCCGCCATGGCACCGATGAGGCTGCCCACCACCCGCCCCAGACTCTTGCTGATAACGCCGCCCACGGTGGGAAAGCTCACCACCGCGGCTGAGGTCATCGCCCAGTAGGGGGAGTCCAGCTCCAGCACGAAGGCCAGCCAGAGCGACAGGCACATCGCCAGGCTGTTGCGCAGGGCGTAGCGCCACTGGCCGCCATTGGCCTTGCCCCAGGGGGTCTGGCGCCAGAGCGAGGCGGCCACCTTACTCCCCTATGGAGATGGTGCAGGTGGTGCCTGCAATCAGCGTCAGCCCGGGCGGCACCTCCAGCAGCTTGATCCGCACCGGCACCCGCTGGGCCAGCCGCACCCAGGGCACATTGGGTTTGACGTCCAGCAGCAGGTTGTCGGCCCCCTCCACGCTCTGATCGTGGATGGCGCGCCCTATGCTCTCCACTTCGCCGCGCAGCCGCTGCTCCCCGCTGTAGAGCACTACCTCGGCCGGTTTGCCCGGCGCTATGTGCCTGAGCTTGGTCTCCTCGAAGTAGCCCTGCACGTAGAAGGAGTGGATGTCCACCAGTGCCACCAGCGGCACCCCGGCGCTGGCATAGTTGCCGACCCGGGTCTGCAGGTTGGTGATGTAGCCATCGCTCGCGGCATGTACCCGGGTCTTGGCCAGCGACCATCTGGCCTGCTCCAGATTGGCCTGGGCCACCTGGTAGGCCGCCTTCATCGCCTGGGCATTGAGGCGGGCCTCGTCCACCGCCTCGGCGGAGATGACGCTGCGCGACAGGCCGCTGCGCCGGTTCGCCTCGTGCTCTGCCTTGTCGAGATCCGATTTGGCCTTGGCCAGCGCCGCCTGGGCGTTGTCCAGCGCGATCCGGTAGGGCTCGGGATCCAGGGTAAAGATCTCCTCCCCCGCCTTCACCAGCTGGTTGTCCTTCACCGCTATCTTGATGATCTTGCCCGACACCTCGGGGGTGATGCTGACCAGCTCGGCGCGCACCTTGCCATCCCGGGTCCAGGGCCCCTGCATGTAGTAGTTCCACAGCCACCAGCCCGCCGCCAGCGCCAGCGCGCAGACCAGCAGGGTAGAGAAGTATTTGAGGGTCGCGAGGGGTGATTTAGCCATGTAGCAATATCCATAGGGCGCCGCTGACGGCGAGGATAAACAGGGAGAGATCCATCAGCAGGGGATGCCAGACATCCCCGCCGTAGAGCCAGTCACGCAGCAGGTGGTGCACGGGCAGCCAGCCCAGCAGGCCGAGCAGAACCGCCTTGAACAGGGGCGGAAAGTAGAGAGAGGCGCCCAGGATCAGATCCGGCAGTGCTGAAGTTGTCACAAGCGGGCTCCCTGTTGGCAAGCGAGATTATGCGGACTCAAGGCCCGCCATGCGGCGGGTCTGGCAAGATTATCACAGCCCCGCAAGGCGCTACAGGAGCAGATGAGACCCTGTCGGTCAGACCAGCCGATCCGCCGGATGGTTGATGCCATCGAGCAGTGGCACCTCGCCCAGTTCGAACGGATTGACGCCTTCGAGGCAGGCGAGGTTGTAACCATACTGGGCCGGATTGGAGCGGCGCTGATGGTGGGTGTAGATGCCGCAGATGCTGCAGAAGTAGTGCTTGGCGGTGCGGGTGTTGAACTGGTAGCAGCGCAGCGCCTCCTCCCCTTGCAGGATGCGGATGCCGGACAGCGGCACCGAGGCGACGATGGCACCCCGGCGTCGGCAGAGGGAGCAGTCGCAGCGGCGCGGATCCACCACGCCGTCCGGCAGGGTCAGCTCCAGCACCACGGCGCCGCAGTGGCAGCTGGCTTTGTGCCGCTCCTGAATGGGGGTATTGCCGATGCGCTTGATCATGCTACCTCCTTGCAGACGGGTTCAGGTTCCGAGCCAATCAATCGAACAGGGTATCCTGCCGCCCCTGTAAAAGATGGTCATACAGGGTGCGCAGCTGGGACGCCACCACCCGATGGCGGGAGAGCGGGGGCAAGTCGTCGATGGGGAAGTACCCCGCCCCTTTGGTTTCATCGGTTTCGCCCAGCAGCTGGCCGCCGGTCACCTCGCACAGGAAGAACGCCTTGTGAGCGTGGGGCAGCTGGGGTGGATGAGGGTGTTTCAGCTTGTCGAACAGTGCCAGCAGTTGCACGGCACGACATTCGAGGCCGGTCTCCTCCACCACTTCGCGCACCACGGCCCCCGCCGGCGAGTCACCGATGTCGCACCAGCCCCCCGGCAGGGTCCAGCAGCCGTCGCTGCGCTCCTGCACCAACAGGATATGGCCCGCATCGTTCTGAATGAAGGCCCGCACATCGAGCTTGGGAGTGGGATAACCGCGATCGAGGGCGATCCAGTCGCTGATGGCTTCCGGTGCCAGCTCGCTCTGGCTGGCGATGAGCGCCACCGTGGCCGCTCGCAGCGCCTCGAAACGGCCGATATCGAAGGGATCGTTGGAGTAGGTGAGGCCCGCTTGCGCCGTGGCCAGCACCTGTTCCAGAAAGGTGGCCAACGGCGGCTGCATGGCTAGAGCCCGAGGAAACGGACGATCTGGGCGGGGTAGCGCTCGAACGCCACGAAGGCGTGGTCGCCGCCGCACTCCAGCGAGAGGCGGGCAAAACGGTATTCGTCCAGCGCCTTGCGGTAGTCGAGCACCTCGTCTTCCTGCTGTTGCAGCACCCAGAGTCGCTCGGGGGCCCTCACCGGCACCGCCAGCGCCCGCAGCTCATTCATGTGTTCAGGCAGCAGTTGATACTGCTCCCCCGTGTAGGGGTTGGTCTGGGGGCCGAGGTAGTCGCAGAGCAGCTCGTGCGGGCGCACCGCCGGGTTGATCAGGGCGGCGCGACAGCCGTATCGCTCGCTGACCCGGGTCGCCATAAAGCCGCCGAGGGAGCTGCCCACGGCGCCAAGCTTGAACTCGTTGCCATAACGGCTCTGCAGATCGGCAATGGTCTGCTCGATGGCCGCCCAGGCCGCCGCCGGGGTGTTGGGCTGGGCCGGGATCACCACCTCGATATCGGGTCTGTGCTCAGCCACCCAGGCAGCCATCTGCTGCGCCTTGGCGGAGCCCGGCGAGGAGTTGAAACCGTGCAGGTAGAGGAGTACGGGCTTCATCGCGACTCCTCAATAACCGGTGGCATTGGGGTCGGGCACGAACTGCCCCACCGGCAGACGCCACACCTGGCTGGCGATGCGGCCATCCGGGTAGAGGGTGAGGTAGCGCCAGCCCGGGCCGGATTCGTCCAGCGCGAAGCCATCGGAGAGCGGTTTGAACTGGATGCAGGTGGAGGGGCTGGCGATCAGCCGCACCCCGCGGTGCACCTCGTCAAACTCCTGGTGGACGTGGCCGAACAATATGGTCTTCTGCTGCGGGTGGCGGGCCAGCACGGCAAACAGGTCATCGGCATTCTTGAGATTGTGCTGATCGAGCCAGGCACAACCCACCGGCACCGCCTGATGGTGCAGGGCGATCAGGGCATGGCGCTCGGGATGCTGGCGCAGTGCCTGATCCAGCGCCGCCAGCTGGTGATCCCCCAGCACCCCGTGAGGTTTGCCGCGCACCTGGGTATCCAGCAGGATCACCTGCCAGTGCTCGCCTACCAGCTGCTTGGCCTCGCTGATGCCGGCCGCGTGCAGGTATTCGGTCATCAGGGGGCCGTCATCGTGGTTGCCGGGCAGCCAGTAGATGGGGCGCGCCAGCGGCGCCATCATGGAGGCGAAGCGCTGGTAGGACTCCGGACTGTGATCCTGGGAGAGATCCCCGGTGGCGAGGATCAGATCGAACGGATGGTCATTGGCCTGCACCCGTTCCAGCACGGCAGCCAGGCTCTCGGCTGTGCGCACGGCCAATAGCCGCCCCTCGGCACTCGCGAAGAGGTGGGTGTCGGTAATTTGCAACAGGCGCACACTGCCGTCCTGCGCCTGGGGTAGCTCTGTTTCCAAAATCACGCTTCTTTTTATGAGTTCAACTAGAGGATGTTTATCAGGCTGGTACCATGTCTGAGACAAAATTTTAGCCAATCGGCCAGAAACAGGTTTACCTGCTCCTTTTCATCCCGCTGGTGCATATTTTTATTGGGATAATCATAACGTGGTTGCAACCTTGAAATCTGTTGCGCCGCACACACTTCCGCCATCCGCACGTCATGGTACAAACGAATCTCTATCCGGGCCTGCAAATAACTCGGCAATTCCGGGTTGTGCTGGGCCAGGATCACCTGGCTGGTGAAGCGACTCTCCTCGCTCACCGTGAGCTGAAACTGCAGGCCGTTGCCCACCTGATAGCGGCGTTCGGCACCGACACTGCCGCCCGGGGGCAACAGCTTCATCAGGGTCATGTAGTTGACCTCGCAGGTACGCTGCAAGGACATCAGATCAGGCACATAGCGCTTCATCGGGCTCTGGACTAACGACATTTCTCAGCTCCATCAATCCGAGCACATGGATAGTTGACCTCACAAGTACGCTGCAAGGACATCAAATCAGGCACATAGCACTTGGCCTGAGAATGAACGAGCGCCACCTTAGCGCTCCGCCAGCCAGCGGGCACGCAGCTCGCCGTGATTGAGAGCCAGCCACTGCAGGGCGATGACGGAGGCGGCGTTGTCGATGAGCCCCTCTATGAGCCAGGCATAGGCCTGCTCGCGGCTCACCACGTGAACCCGGATGTCTTCCCCCTCTTCCGCCAGACCGTGGATCCCCTCGGCCTTGCTGGCATCCACCTCGCCCACGTAGACCTCGATACGCTCGGTGCTGCCGCCCGGGCTCACCAGATAGCTGATGGCGTGCTCGCAGCGGCCGACCTCGATGCCCGCTTCTTCCACTGCTTCGCGCCGCACCACCTCTTCAGCGACCTCGCCCGGGTCTATGATGCCGGCCACCAGCTCCAGCAGCCAGGGGGTGGCACTGGTCTCGATGGCGCCGATGCGAAACTGCTCCACCAGCACGATCTGGTCGCGCACCGGGTCGTAGGGCAACAGGGCGGCGGCATGGCCGCGCTCGAACAGCTCGCGGACGATGGGCTCATTCCAGCCACCTGCAAATAACCTGTGCTGCAGACGATAGACGTTCACTTTGAAGAACCCGTTATATCCTGCTGATTTATCGATGATTTTCACGTCATCGGCAGAGTAGTGACGGGTTTGGGGCAAGGCTTGCTGCGACATACGAGACTCCCGCCAGCTTGACTTGGCTCGGTTAGACCATAAAATCCGGGAACATGAATGAACATTCATTCACTCGCTCCCGTCGGAGATGAGGGATGGATTTTAGCAGCCACAGGACATTTGGCTAGGCACGAGGGGGAGAAAACTCACCCTCGTTCTTGACGTTCCTGTCGCTGGAAAAGAGACAGTTATCATAAAATTTTGCTTATAGTAGAGTGATTAAGCTGAAATCAAGCTTGCTCAGTGACAATACCCCTCCTTCATCCAGCGACAGCTTTGGGTTAATACATAAGGTTAAAACGATCTATGAAAAGAACACTCTTGTCAGCCATGGTGTTGCTGGGCGTCAGCGCCGGCGCCCATGCCGAAAACCTGCTCGATATCTACCAACAGGCCCAGATCAAGGACACCCAGCTGCTGGAATCCAAAGCCAAGCGTGACCAGGCCTTCGAGAAGATCAACGAATCCCGCGCCGCCCTCTTGCCGCAGATCAACCTGGGCGCCGGTCTGAACTACCTGCAGAACAAGGGTGATACCCAGACCAACAGCAACGCCACCGGTTCCCTGTCGCTGGACCAATCCATCTACCGCCGCAGCAACTGGGTCAACCTGAGCCTGACCGAGAAGAGCGCCACCCAGTCCGACGTGACCTACAACCTCGAAATCCAGAACCTGATGCTGCGTACCGCCCAGGCCTATTTCGACGTGCTCAAGGCGATGGACACCCTTGAGTTCGTGCGCGCCAACAAGGCCGCAGTGGAACGTCAGCTGGAACAGACCCAGCAGCGCTTTGAAGTGGGCCTGACCGCCATCACCGACGTGCACGAAGCCGAGGCCGAGCGCGATCAGGCGCTGGCGGACGAGATCAACGCCGAGAACACCCTGGACAACAGCTACGAGAGCCTGCGCGAGCTGACCGGTATCGACCACCGTCAGCTGGACGTGCTCAACACCGAGCGCTTCAGCCCGCAGAAGACTCCGTTCAACTCCGACAAGTGGCTGGAGCTGGCGCTGGACAAGAACCTGCAACTGCACAGTGCCCGCATCGGCAAGGACATCGCCAAGGAGCAGATCGATCTGGCCAAGACCGGTCATGAGCCGACCCTGGATCTGGGTGCCGGCCTCTCCAGCACCTACAGCGACTACAAGGACGAGATCCGCAACCCGGAGAGCAACGCCAATCAGGCCAACATCGGTCTGAACTTCAAGCTGCCGCTCTACAGCGGCGGGGCAACCACCTCCCAGGTCAAGCAGTCCCAGTTCAACTACGTGGCCGCCAGCGAACAGCTGGAGCGCAGCTTCCGCAACGTGCAGAGCACGGTACGCTCCTCCTACAACAACGTGAACGCCAGCATCGGCTCGGTGCGCGCCTACGGCCAGTCCGTTATCTCCGCCGACAGCGCCCTCAAGGCGACCGAAGCGGGTTACGAAGTGGGTACCCGTACCATCGTCGACGTGCTGGACTCCACCCGCAAGCTGTACCAGGCCAAACAGAAGCTCTCCGAGGCCCGCTACAACTACATCCTCAGCATCCTCTCCCTCAAGCAGGCCGCCGGCACGCTGGAACAGAAGGATCTGGAAGACGTGAACCAGGGGCTGATGCCCGCCGCTCAGGCCAAGAACAAATCCTGATCCGGTTCATGACGACAAAAAGGCGACCAGAGGGTCGCCTTTTTCATCTCTGTTCGCCGCCGGGAGTGCATTGGTAGGAGTCAGCCAGGCAACATCATGTCACCGGCCCGGCTGCCCCATCAAAAAACCCGGCCTTGGCCGGGTTTTGCGCTTAGCCGCGTTCGCGGATGGTCTTGATGATGTCGCTGGTGGAGCAGCCATCCTCAAAGTTGAGGACCCGCACCTCGCCACCGTTGGCGGTCACCTCGGCGTAGCCGGCAATCTCTTCCGGCTTGTAGTCGCCGCCCTTGACCAGCAGGTCCGGCAACACCTCGGCGATCAGCCGCTGCGGGGTGTCCTCGGCGAAGGGCACCACCCAGTCCACGGCACCCAGCGCGGCCAGCACGGCCATCCGGCGCTCGGTCGGATTGACCGGACGACCCGGCCCCTTGAGGCGACGCACCGACTCGTCGGTGTTGACCGCCACGATCAGGCGATCCCCCAGCTTGCCGGCATTGGCCAGGTAGGAGACGTGACCGGCGTGCAGGATGTCGAAGCAGCCGTTGGTCATCACCACCTTCTCGCCACGCAGACGGGCGGCCTGCACGGCAATCTTGAGCTGGGCTTCAGACATGACGCCAAAGCCGGTCTCCTGCTCGGTGTAGAGGGCATTTGCCAGCTCGACCGGGCTGACGGTGGAGGTCCCCAGTTTGCCGACCACGATACCGGCGGCGGTGTTGGCCAGGGCACAGGCTTCGTCCAGGCTCTTGCCGGCGGCCAGCGAGGTGGCCAGGGTGGAAATGACGGTATCACCGGCACCGGTCACGTCATACACCTCGTGGGCCTGGGCCGGCAGGTGCAGCTCGGGCTGGCCTTCACGGATCAGGGTCATGCCGTTCTCGGAACGGGTGACCAGCAGGGCCTCCAGCTCGAAGCGCTTGACCAGCTCCAGCCCCTTGGCAACCAGCTCCTCTTCACTCTTCACTTTGCCCACCACGGCCTCGAACTCGGACATGTTGGGGGTCAGCAGGGTGGCACCGCGGTACTTCTCGAAATCGGTCCCCTTGGGATCGACCAGCACCGGGATGCCGGCGGCGCGCGCGCGCTGGATCATGCCGGGCACGTCGTTGAGGGCGCCCTTGCCGTAGTCGGAGAGGATCATCACGTCGCTGTGCGGCAGCGCCTGCTCGACCTTGCCCATCAGCAGGGTGGAGTCCACATCGTGGAAGGCCTCTTCAAAGTCCAGACGCAGCAGCTGCTGGTTGCGCGACAGTACGCGCAGCTTGGTGATGGTCGGGTAGTCGGCCAGACGAACGAAGTCACAGGCGACCTTGACGCCGGCCATCTGGCCAGCTAGGGCATCGGCGGCCTCATCCTGACCGGTCAGACCCAGCAGCACGGCGTGGGCGCCCAGCGCGGCGGAGTTGAGCGCCACGTTGGCGGCGCCCCCCGGGCGCTCCTCAATGTGTTCGACCTTGACCACGGGCACCGGTGCCTCGGGCGAGATCCGGCCGGTGGGGCCATGCCAATAACGGTCCAACATGACATCGCCAACGACCAGAACGCGGGCTTTTTCAAACTCGGGCAGGGTGATCTTCATCTGTATCGACTCTCAAAACCTGAAAAATCAGTCGCCGATTTTATCACACTCTTTTATTTGAGGGAGAAAAAGCAAACCTGCGGTTTCCATTTAAAGAAACCGGTAGTGACGATTCCCATCACGCCAGTGAACCACCATCAGCCCCTCTGACCAGCACATAGCCATTCGCTCCCGACCCCGCTTTTCGGCTAGAATCCCCGCTTGCGAATAAAACGATCCGTTCAGGATCCCCACGTGCCTTTATCGCCTTCCCTTATTCGACCGGGCTTGCCCGGTGCATGGCGATTGCGAACAAGAGACTTTTCATGGCCCACGACAATGCTCCCCGCCTCGAACCCCGCCTGTTTCATCCCCGCTACTGGGCCAGCTGGTTCGGCCTCAGCCTGCTCTGGCTGCTGGTGCTGCTGCCCTGGCGCAGCCAGATGTGGCTGGGACGCCAGCTCGGTAGCCTGGCCCGCAAGCTGCTGAAATCCCGCGTCAAGATTGCCCGCCGCAATCTGGAACTGGCGATGCCCGAGCTGACCAAGGATGAGCGCGAGAAACTGCTCAAGCAGAATTTCGAGAGCGTGGGCTGCGCCATCTTCGAAGTCGGCATGGCCTGGTTCTGGCCAGACTGGCGGATGCGCAACCTGATGAAGGTGGAAGGGGAAGAGCACGTCATCGCCGCCATGGAGAAGGGTCAGGGCATGCTGCTGCTCTCCTGCCATTTCCTCACGCTGGAGCTCAACGCCCGCTGCTTCGGCCTGGTACGGCCCGGGGTCGGCGTCTACCGTCCCAACACCAACCCTGTGCTGGAGTATGCCCAGTACCACGGTCGCTGCGCCTCCAACAAATACCTGGTGGACCGGATGGACGTGAAAGGGATGATCAAGGCGCTGCGCAACGGCGATGCGCTCTGGTATGCGCCGGATCATGACTACGGCAGCCATGCCAGCGTGTTCGTGCCCTACTTCGCGGTGGAGCAGGCCGCCACCATCACCGGCACTGCCACCCTGGCGCGGGTGAAAAATACCGTCACCCTGCCCTGCTACAACATTCGCACCAGCGAGGGTTACACCCTGCATATCGGGGCGCCGCTCGCCGACTATCCGAGCGGTGACGACCTGGTTGATGCGACCCGTGCCAACCGCGAGATAGAAGCCGCCGTGCGCAAGGCGCCGGAGCAGTACATGTGGCTGCACCGCCGCTTCAAGACCAGGCCCAACCCGGACGATGCGGGCTATTACTGAGTGGGAAAAAACCGAAAAAGCCGCCGAAAGGCGGTTTTTTGTGGCCTGTTGCCGGTAAAGGGTTTTCATTCGTGGCTGAATATTTTATTAATGGCCCTGCCGAGCGGCGGGCCCCGGCCCGCCAGCAATACCAATAACGAAGGGAAGCGAACATGAAAGCCACTCTTTTGCTGGGCGCCCTGTGCGCATTGACCGGCTGCAGCCAGCAGACCCATAACGTCCATCTGACCTCCCTCCCCTTAAGCGATCTCAAGGAAGTGAACGCCCAGTGGAGCCCGCTCACCCGGATGGAGTCCCGCTACCCCAAAGAGGCCATCCTGGCCGGGCAGACCGGTTGCAGCTCGCTCGAGTACGTGATCAACCCGGCGGGACGGGCCGAACAGATCCGGGTGCTGGACAGCAGCGACCCGCAGTTCAGCGACGCCGCCATCGCCGTGCTGCAGCAGTGGCAATGGCAGGCCACCCCCACCAACTCGCAGCACATCCCGGTCAAATCCCGTACCCGCTTCGAATTCTGCATCGAGCACAACGGCCAGCCCTGCGACACCAGCGAACTGGAACTGCGCTGCCAGGGGGAAGACGTGGTGCGCAGTACCGGGCTGATCTACACCCAGGTCTGAATCAGCCGCGCAGGCCTCCATTGCCAGCCCCGCTGGCCCCATCGACAGCCAAAGAAAAAGGTGAGCCAGGCTCACCTTTTTTAAATTGCAGGCGCGACACAGCTCGGCTCATCACTCTTGCCGATGCAGCCAGGCGGCGATGGCCAGTTGCAGGCGCACATAGTCGGCCTGAAGGAACAGGGCCGGCAACGCCTGCTGCCAGTCGGCCTGTCCGGCGGCCGAGGCCAGCCGCGGCCCGAACCGGGTCAGCTCAACCAACCAGTCCACGGCCGGCAACCTGCCGGCCGCCTCGGCAATAAGGTCCATGCCCAGGCGCAGCTGCTGCAACGCCAGCCCCTGCGCCTCGGCGTCCGTCTGTTCCAGCCAGTACTGCTCGTGATGCTGCCAGTGCTGCAGGCCGAGAGCGATCCGCTCGGTCGCACTCAGGTCGGTCAATGCAGGCAAGGCCTGCAGCGCCAGCGGCTTGCCGAGCCCAGCCAGCCGATAACCGCGCTGGGCCTTGGACTGAGCCCCGAGCCGCAGGCCGCCAAGCCCGGCCAGCTGCTCTGCCAAGCCGAACAGGGCGCTCGCCTCGCCGGATTTGAGCTCCAGCTCCAGCTCGTCGATGCGGCTCTTGCCGAGCACGCCGACGATCTCCCCCTGATCCCAGGCCAGCTCGATCTCAGCCCCCGCGAAGGCGATCAACCAGTGGCGGCGCAGGAAGTCGGTACGAAACTGGGCCACCAGGGCGCTCTGGATTGCATCCCGTGTGGAAAGACTCGGCCAAATCTCGTCAGGAAAAGCGTCAAGCGCGGGCATATCGCCAGCGACCGGGGCATTGTATTCGGGTCTGGCATGCAATCCGCCCACCGCCTGGCCCCGACATTTAATCGTCTGTTCGGCGAAATCATCGCTGCGACGGATCCGCAATCCCATCTCCAGGCGGCGCAAATCCAGCGCTGGCGTATCAAAATAGACATTGCCGAGCTCGGCTTGAGAGTTGGATATAATTTCCAGTGAATTCAGAAGGTTGAAAAAAGGCTGTCGAATATCTCGGGAGACAAAAAACTTTATCTCGATCTCAGTTTGCATAGTCATTCCGGGCTGGCAGGCAACTTTGGGGGGCGTGATGCTAAGCGCGAGGATATAATGCCTGCGATACATCAGGATTAATTCACGGTTTTATTGATGGCGCAGTTCGGTTACCATGCGCCCCTCATAAAATCGTATCGAGTGTTTTTTCACCGACACAGGTTTGGCCATGCCAGTAAATACTATTTTGGGGCTTTTTGCCAAGTCCCCCATCAAGCCGCTGCAGAAGCATATCGTCAAGGTTCACCAGTGCTCCCAGCAGTTGGTCCCCTTCTTTGATGCCGTTGCCGAAGACCGTTGGGAAGATGCCGAGAAGATCCGGCAGCAGATTGCCCAGCTGGAAAAAGAAGCGGACATCCTCAAGCGTGAAATTCGTCTGAAGCTGCCTCGCGGTCTGTTCCTGCCGGTTGCCCGTACCGACCTGCTCGAACTGCTGACCCAGCAGGACAAGATTGCCAACCGTGCCAAGGATATTTCCGGCCGCATGCTTGGCCGCAAAATGGAATTTCCTTCCGAGATGCGTGCCGATTTCATGGCCTATCTCAAACGCTGTATCGATGCGACCGCCCAAGCCGAGAAAGCCATCGGAGAACTCGATGAGCTGCTCGAAACCGGCTTTAAAGGACGTGAAGTTGAAATGGTTGCCGAGATGATCCACCAGCTGGATCTTATCGAGGACGATACTGACACCATGCAGATCGGGCTGCGCCAACAGCTGCAAGCCGTTGAGCAGAAATACAATCCGATCGACGTTATGTTCCTCTACAAGATCCTCGAATGGGTAGGTGACCTGGCAGATCAGGCCGAGCGCGTTGGCGCCCGTCTGGAACTGATGCTGGCTCGTTCGTAATCGACTGACTGGGTAAACACTAAATGGACATTATCGCGAATTACGGCACCACCCTGGTGCTCGTGGCGGCCTTGTTCGGCTTTTTGATGGCCTGGGGTATTGGCGCGAATGACGTTGCCAACGCCATGGGCACGTCGGTCGGCACCAAATCCCTGACCATCCGTCAGGCCATCATCATCGCCATGATCTTCGAGTTTGCCGGTGCATATCTGGCCGGCGGCGAAGTGACCGCGACCATCCGCAACGGCATCATCGACAGCAACGCCTTTGCCGATACGCCGGATCTGCTGGTGCTCGGCATGATCGCCTCCCTGCTGGCCGCCGGCGCCTGGTTGATCCTGGCCTCCTACTTCGGCTGGCCCGTCTCCACCACCCACTCCATCATCGGTGCCATCGTCGGTTTCGCCGTGGTGAGCATTGGCCCGGAAGCGGTACAGTGGAGCAAGTTCGGCGGCATCGTCGGCTCCTGGATCATCACCCCGGCCATCTCGGGCGTCATCGCCTACTTCATGTTCATCAGCGTGCAGAAGCTCATCTTCAACACCGATGATCCCCTCAACAACGCCAAGCGCTACGTACCCTTCTACATGTTCCTGACTGCGCTGGTGATCTGTCTGGTGACCATCAAGAAGGGGCTGACCCACGTCGGTCTGCACCTGACCGACGGCGAAGGCATCCTGCTCTCCATCGCCATCTCCATCGCGGTGGCGTTTGCCGGCTGGCTCTACATTCGTGGCCAGCAGTACAACCCACAGGATGACAGCAAGATGCACTTCGCCAACGTGGAGAAGGTATTCGGCATCCTGATGATCATCACCGCCTGTGCCATGGCCTTTGCCCACGGCTCCAACGACGTGGCCAACGCCATCGGCCCGCTCTCCGCGGTCGCCTCCATCGTGGCGGCCGGCGGCGAGATCGGCGGCAGCTCCCACATCGCTTGGTGGATCCTGCCGCTCGGCGGCATCGGCATCGTCATCGGTCTGGCCACCATGGGCGAGAAGGTGATGGCCACCGTCGGTACCGGCATCACCCACCTGACCCCGAGCCGTGGCTTCGCCGCCCAGCTGGCCACCGCCGCCACCGTGGTGATCGCCTCCGGCACCGGTCTGCCCATCTCCACCACCCAGACCCTGGTCGGTGCGGTCATGGGCGTGGGTCTGGCGCGCGGCATCGCGGCGCTGAACCTGGGTGTGCTGCGCAACATCGTGGTCTCCTGGGTCATCACCCTGCCCGCTGGCGCCATCCTGGCCATCGCCATCTTCTACGTGCTGCAGATCTGCTTCTCCTGAGGCGCGCTGCAATGAAAAGCCCGGGTCATTGACCCGGGCTTTTTTATCTCGGCACGCTCATCCGCACCTTGGGGACGCGAGCAACTTGCATCACCCGCCCCACAGGCGCAGACTGTTTGGCCTTGTTTCGACTCAAGGCACCCATCATGACGCCAGCCATCAACCTGCTGAAGAAGCTCAAGATCCCCCACAAGCTCTACCCCTACGAGTGCGAAGCCCACGACGACTTCGGCAAGCATGCCGCGACCCAGCTCGGCCTGCCGGAGGCCCAGGTGTTCAAGACCCTGATCGCCCATCACGACAAGCAGGCGGTGGTGGCCATCGTCCCCTCGTCCGGCCTGTGCAGCCTCAAGCAGCTGGCCAAGGCCACCGGTCTCAAGAAGGTGGAGATGATGAAGCCGGCGGAGGCGGAGAAGCTGACCGGCTACAAGGTCGGTGGCATCAGCCCGCTGGCCCAGAAGAAGCTCTTGCCCACCGTGCTCGACGACTCGGCCATGCAGTTTGACGAGATCCTGGTGAGCGGTGGCAAGCGCGGCCTCTCGGTGGGGGTGGCGCCTGCTGACATGCTGCGCCTGATGCAGTGGATCGCCGCCCCCATCGGGGAATAGAGGCGTGAGCGGACCTGCCACTGCGCAGGCCCGCCCGGCCACTCTCGTTTACGGGAGCATGCCCAGTGCGCGGCGGCCATGGTCGTTCAGATCGGCCAGGGTGAAGCGCCCCTGCCAGTCGGCCTCGTAATCTTCGCGGGGGAAGTCGCCAGGCGAAGCCCCCTGCTCCAATGCCTGCCGCACCAGGCGCGCATAGGCCAGGTTCTTCTCGCAGCGGGGCGCCGCCGGAATATACATGACGTTGCCCCACCCCTGCTGCTGCTCCACCGGCGCCACGCCGTGGATCAGGTCGCAGTGCCACCAGACCGAATCCCCTGCGGTCACCGCCGGGATCGAGCTCATCGCCCGCAGCAACAGCGGATGCCAGGTCTCGGAGACCGGCAGCACCTTGCCCGGCGCGACACCGCACAACTCATCTTCCGGCACGTCCGGCTGCAGCGGCCGCAGCAGCACGTAGGCCATCGCCTCGGGGATCGGCACCACGTGCAGCAACCCCTGCCCCGGCAACATGTCGGAGAGCGCCGTCCACCCCTGGAAGGTACGAAATACCGAGCACTTGGTGGTGTTCTCCACACTGTACTCCTCGACCTCGGTGCGATGGGCCGCATCCCAGGGATCGTAGGCGGCTATGTCCCCCCGGAAAATCGGTGCGAACACCTGCTGGTAGGCCGGCAGCAACCAGCGCTCGAGGGCCCCCGAGTCGGTATGGGCCCCCAGCCCGCGAGAACTAGTGCCGGGCGGACGGCGGCGAATACGATCGGGATAGATGATGCTCACGTCCGGGTCGAACCAGGGTATCCCATCCGGTCGCTCGAACTGCCACAGGCGGTTCAGGAACGACTGCACGGTCGCCATCTCGTCGCTCTGGCGCGCCTCCATCTGGGCCCGTGACCAGTAGATGGGATAGATCTCGGGGCGCGACGCGGCAAGGGAGCCGAAGAAACTGTCGCCGGGACCGCGATACAGCTCATCAAAACGGTTGAGATCCAGGTAGTCGAGCATGTCGCGATCCCAGGCCAGCGCCCGTTCCCGTGCAAAGTGCCCGCGGATCACCAGGCAGCCGCGCCGCCGTATGGCTGCACGCTCGGCCTCGCCGACCTGGCCCGCCGCCAGCGCCTGGTAATCCAGTTCTGGCCACACCGGCTCACCACGGGCTCGCAACGCTTCCACCTCGGCCACCCGCGCCTCGATGCGGCGGCTGACCTCGGCAAAGACCGCCTCCACGTCGCCGAGTTGTGCGCGCAGGGCTTGTTTCATCTGACGGATGGCCGCCTTGTGATCGGCGGGCAACTGGGTATGGGTGACGCTCATCTTGCCTCCTGGATAATGGACGAAAGCCAGCAAAAACTTTCGTTCGAAACAACATATAATTTCAAAAACAAGATACATTAAAAAAATGTTAATACAATCTTCTCCGCACCCGGGCAGTGAAGACGCAGCGAAGAAGCAGTGCAGAGAGAGAAGCGAAGGGAGATCAGCAGAGAGCAGACAAGACGGCAAAAACAACAGGGCGGCCATGGCCGCCCTGGTTTATTCAAGCGCCGCGCAAGGCGGCCGTGAGGGTCGAGAGGCGCAGGCGCTGGTGCCCCTGCGCATCGAAGTTGTCAGGCGCCAGCCAGCGCGCAAAGCAGGCCTGCAGCGCCGGCCACTCACTGTCGATCACCGAGAACCAGGCGGTATCGCGCGTGCGCCCCTTGTCCACCCGGCTCTGGCGAAAGGTCCCCTCGTAGCTGAAACCAAGGCGCAACGCCGCTTGCCAGGAGGGCTGGTTGAAGGCATTGCACTTCCATTCGTAACGCCGATAGCCGAGGGCAAAAGCATTGGCCATCATCAGCGCCATCGCCGCCGTCGCCAACCGCGAGCGCTGCAAGGCGGGGGAAAAGTGCAGCCAGCCCACCTCGATGCTGCCGGCCAGAGGGTCGATGCGCAGGTAGCTGGCCAGCCCCAGCGGCTGTTCACCATGCTCGTCGAAGATGGTGTAGAACTGGGGGTCGCTCTTGGCGGCGCACTCTCGCAGCCAGACCAGCATGTCAGCCTCTGTTGCGTAAGGGCCTGTGGTCAGGTAGGTCCACATGGCCCCGCTGTCGGCGCTGAAGGCCTGCCACAGGCCGGGGCCATGACGCTCAGGATCCAGCGGCGCCAGCCGGCAACCCCAGCCGTTGAGGGGGCGACGGGGCGGGAACTCGGCGCCCCGCCAGTCGGGCAGCGGCGCACCGACCGGCTGGCCGAACTCATTCAGATGGATGTCAGCAGCCACAGGCAATCCCTCCCGTTTGCAGCACGCCCGGTTCGCTACCGGTGGCGACGGCAAAGCCGTCCTGCCGCCACCAGTGCAGCCCACCGATCAGCTCCTTGACCTGAAAACCGAGCGCCGCCAGCTTGTAGGCACCCCGGGTCGAGCCGTTGCAACCGATGCCGTCGCAATAGCAGACATAGACCTTGTCCCGCGCCAGCGCGGCCGTGGTGGCCGGGTTCATGGTGGCGTGGGGGAAGCTGATGGCACCAGGGATGTGTCCCTCGGCATAGTGACCGGCAGAGCGGGTGTCGATGACGACGATCCGCTCTTCACCGGCCAGCAGATCGGCGGCCAGATCCGCCGGATCAGTGCGCAAGGCCAGCTGGGCCTCGAAGAAGAGGCGGGCTTGTTCGGCACTGGCCAGCCCGCTGCTCAATACATGACTCATAGTGACGCTCCTTGTACTCAAACCCGGATCCGGGTGGTGATGTCGGTGGTGACCGAGTTGGCGATGAAACACTCCTCGTGTGCCTGATGGTGCAACTGCTCCAGCGCGGCCAGATCCGGCTGCCGTTCACCGCCGAACTGCGCCAGCGGCTGCAGGGTGACCCGGGTGATGGCCTGACGACCGCGGGCATTGGCTTCCATGATGCCCACCGCCTCGTCCCGGTAGCTCTCCACCAGGTAGCCCGCCCTGGCCGCCAGCCAGAGAAAGGTGAGCATGTGGCAGCTGGAGATCGCCGCGACGAAGGCCTCTTCCGGGTCGACGTTCTCGGCCACCGACCAGGGCAGCGACACCACGTGGGGAGACGAGGAGGCGGGCACCCTGACGCCGCCGTCGAACTCCCACCAGTGGGCCCGGCTGTAACCTTGATCAACGAAGGGCTCGCTGGCCCCGCGCTGCCAGCTGATGGTGGCGCTGTACTCCGACATGCAGACTCCTTTCATTGCCAATAGTTGTGAATCCCGAACCTTGAGCCTCAATGTAGCGACATAATGGCCTTGCCACGCCGACCAATTTTGCCAATATGAGCAGACCAATTAGCGCCCGGGAGATCCCCATGCCTGCCCTGCCCACCCTGTTTGCCACCCAGCAAGCCAGCGATCTGCCGCTGCACGAACAGCTGGTCCGCACCCTGCGCTCGGCCATGCTGGCCGGCCACCTGCCCCAGCACAGCCGGCTGCCCGCCAGCCGCATGCTGGCCGCCGATCTGGGGGTCTCCCGCAGCACGGTGGAGCTGGCCTATGGCCGGCTGGAGGCAGAGGGCTATCTGGTGCGCAAGGTGGGGGCCGGTCTGTCGCGCCGAGGTCAGGAGATGGCCGACAGCGGCGCCTGTCACGACGTGCCCGAGGTGGGCCGCTCCTTTGCCTCCAGCCAGCCGGATCCCCGCCTCTTCCCGCAGACCCTGTGGGGCCGGTTGATGCAGCAGCAGTGGCGCCGGCACGCCGGTGACTGGATGAATTACGGGGAGCCGCAGGGGCTGGAGGCGCTGCGCGGCGCCATCAGCAGCTATCTGGTGCAATCGCGCGGCGTGGTATGCGAGCCGGACCAGATCCTGATCCTCACCAGCTCCCAGCAGGGGATCCTGCTGGCGACCCAGCTGCTGATCGATGCCGGCGATACCGTCTGGGTGGAGGATCCCGGCTACCCCGGGGCCCGCACCGCCATGGAGAGTGCCGGCGCCCGGGTGCACCCGGTGCCGGTGGATGAAGAGGGGCTCAACCCGCAGGGGGCACACCCGGCACCGCGGCTCATCTACACCACGCCCGCCCACCAGTATCCGCTCGGCGTGCCCATGAGCCTGCCGCGGCGGATGGCGCTGCTGGCCGAGGCCGAGCGGCACGGCGCCTGGATCCTGGAAGACGACTACGACGGCGAGTACCAGTACGATCAGCGGCCGCTCCCCGCCCTGCAGGGGCTGGATGGTCAGGGACGGGTGCTCTACGTGGGCACCTTCAGCAAGGTGTTGTTCGGCTCGCTGCGCCTCGCCTACCTGGTGCTGCCCAGGCCGCTGATGGAGTCCTTCTGTCGGGCCCGGGCCGCGGTCGATGGCCACAGCAACCAGCTGCTGCAGGCGGTGACCGCCGACTTCATCCGCGCCGGCCACTTCGCCACCCACCTGCGCCAGAGCCGGCTGGTCTACCAGAGCCGCCGCGACCTGCTGCTGGCCGAGCTGGCCAACCACTGCCCCGCCCTTACCCCCATCCACAGCGGGGCCGGCCTGCAGTGCGCCGTGCGGCTGCCCCCCGGCGGCGAGGCGCGCTGGACAGAGGCCGCCAACGCACAGGGGCTGGGGCTGCGCCCCCTCGGCCAGTTCTACCTGGCCCCGCCGACGCAGGAGGGGTGGCTGCTCGGCTTTGCCTCCCTCGACAACCAGGCCCTGCGCCGTCTCTGCCGCCAGCTGGGCAGCCTGCTGGCCGCCCGCTGAAGGCGGCCCGTCCACTCAGCCTTGGGAGCCGGTTTGCCCCTGCTCGCGGCAGAGCGCCAGCCAGGCCTCGGCGGTGCGGGAGAGGTAGCGTTCGCTCGGCCAGATCACCCCGAGCCGCCAGCTCAGCTCGGGCACCAGCGGTCGCAACACCAGGCCGTCCGGCGCCAGCCGCCGGCAGATGGGGTCGGGCAGAAAGGCGACCCCCATGCCGCTGCGCACCATGGCGGTGAGAAAGTCCCACTGGCTGCTGCGTGCCGCCACCTGGGGCTCGAAGCCGGCCGCTCGGCACGCCTGCTCCAGCCGCTCGCTCAGGGTGAAGGCCTGGGTGTAGAGCAGGAAGGGCTCGTCGCAGAGCGCCTCCAGCCGGATTTCAGAGCTATCGCGCCAGCGCGGCAGGTCGGGCAGCACCACCTGGATCGGGTACTGGTCCAGCTCCAGCGCACTGAGGGCGCCCCCCTCTTTGGTCGGCAGCATGGTGATGGCGAGATCCAGCTCCCCTTCCAGCACCGCCTGCTCGATGCGCCGGCCGCCGTACTCGACGATGGAGAGCTCGACCTTGGGGTAGCGACTGCGGTAGGCGCGGATCAGATCGGCATAGACGTGGCCCACCATGGGCGGAATGCCGAGCGCCAGCCGGCCGAATTGCAGACTCTGCAGATCGGCGAGCTCCGCCTCCAGCTGCTGCATCTCGGCCAGGATGGTCTGGGCCCGGTTGAACAGCACCCGGCCGCTGTCGGTCAGGGTGAAGCGGCGCCCCGCGCGGCTCAGCAGGGGCTGACCCAGCTCCTCCTCCATGTTGCGGATCATCTTGCTGATGGTGGGCTGGGTGACGAACAGTTTCTCGGAAGCGCGGGTGAAGCTCTGTTCCCGCACCAGTTCGACAAAGTAACGCAGGGCGCGGATGTCCATGGCTCTCTCCTGGCGGACGGCAAAACCTGATCATGCCTCTTTGGCATGATTTTGATAATTTAAATTCATTTTTTGCAGGTTTGGCCTCTCTCTATACTGTGAGCAAGTTCACAGAAAGACCTAGATCATGAAAGCCCTCTGCATTCGCTGGTTCCAGACCCCCTTCCAAATCGCCCTGCTGGCCGCCATCTGGCTGCTGGCCGATCTGGCGGTACGTACCTTCCATCTGCCGCTGCCTGCCAACCTCACCGGCATGCTGGCCCTGCTGGCCTTGATCCTGCTCGGCGTGGTCAAGACCCGCTGGTTCAGCGCCGGCGCCCGCTGGCTGCTGGCCGAGATGCTGCTGTTCTTCGTGCCGGCGGTGGTGGCGGTGGTCAACTATCAGGATCTGCTGCTGCAGGAGGGGTGGCGCATCATGGTGGTGCTGCTGCTCAGCACCATACTGGTGCTCGGCACCACGGCGCTGGTGGTGGACCGGGTCTATCGCCTCGAGTTGAAACTGGCCCGCCGGAGTCGTCGTCATGTCTGATACCCTGCTCGGCCTGCTCTGCTTCGCCCTCACCCTGCTGTTCTACTACGCCAGCAAGTGGCTCTACGGCAAGAAGCGCATCCTGCCCCTGATGCCGCTGCTGCTGGCCCCCACCCTGCTGGTGGCGGTAGTGATGCTGTTCCACATCCCCTATCAGGACTACATGGCCGAATCCCACTGGCTGCTGTGGCTGCTGGGGCCGGCCACCGTCGCCTTCGCGGTGCCGGTCTACGAGAACCGCCAGCTCATTCGCCGCCACTGGCTGTCGCTGTCGGTGGGGGTGGTCGCCTCGGTGGTGATGGCGGTGGGCAGTACCGTGCTGCTGGCCCGCTGGCTCAATCTCTCCGACATGCTGCAGCGCAGTCTGGCGATGCGCTCCATCACCACCCCGTTTGCGGTGGAGGCGACCCGCGCCATTGGCGGCCAGACCGATCTCACCGCGCTGTTCGTGGTGCTGACTGGCGTCATCGGCATGGCAGTCGGCGAGAGTGTGCTCACCCTGCTGGCCATTCGCAGCCGACTCGGCAAGGGGGCAGGGTTTGGTGCCTCGGCCCACGGCGCTGGCACCGCCAAGGCCTATCAGATGGGCAACGAGGAGGGGGTGGTCTCCAGCATGGTGATGATGATCGCCGGCATGGTGACCGTGCTGCTGGCCCCCCTGCTCGGCCAGCTGTTCTGGTAACCAACTCGTCGGTAAAAGCCGGGTTTCCCGGGCCCAGGACCCCAGCCTTGGCACCACAGCCGCTACACTCAACTCAATGTGACAGCAGTGAGCGGTATGATGAACCACAGAGTGATGATCCTCGGGCTGCTGGCCGGCAGCCTGTTCTTCTCCCCCCTTCTGCCGGCCCTGGACATAGTGACCCACGTCAGCCCCGAGAGTGAGCGGGACCTGCGCACCCTCTACGGCCAGCAGCTGCTGCAACTGGCGCTGGAAAAGACCCGCGACAGCTTCGGCGACTACGAGCTGCGACCGGCCCCCCCCATGAGCCGAACCCGGCTGCGTCAGGTGCTGCAGTACAACCTCTACCCCAACCTGCTGGCCATCGACAGCTTCCCGCGCCCGGAGGGCAGCCACGACCTCGACTATGTCCGCTTTCCGGTGGATCTCGGCATCCTCGGCTATCGCATCTGCTTCGTCAGCCCCAAACAGCAGCAAGCCGTGGCCCAAGTCCGAACCCTGCACGAGCTGCAGCAGTTCAGCCATGGCCAGGGCCGCGGCTGGCAGGATGCCGAGATACTGCGCAGGGCCGGTTTCAAGGTACAGGAGGTGGAGGGGTACGAGCGGCTGTTCAAGCTGGTGGTGCGCGGCCGGGTGGATCTGTTCTGCCGGGGAGCCAATGAGCTGCTGACAGAGCTGGATACGCACCGGGATCTGGAAAAATTGACGGTCGACCAGCATCTGGCGCTCTACTACCCCTTCATCCACCTCTTCTACAGCCACAAGGATAACCAACACGCCCTGCGCCGGGTCCGGGCCGGCCTGCAACTGGCCTGGCAGGACGGCTCCCTGCAGGCGCTCTGGCTCAAGACCTTCAAGCCGGCGCTGGATTTCGCCAGGCTGGACCAGCGGCTGCTGTTCAGGCTGGACAACCCCTTGCTGCAAGGGCTCGACTTCGATTACCAGCCCTACCTTTACGATCCCCTCACCCAGCGCTTCGGGCCCGGCGAGCCGGCCAGCGGCAAGCAGTGACTCCGGCTGCTCCCCGCCCGCAGCTGGGGAGAGCCACTACACTCAGAGGAGTCTCAGCTTTTCACAGGAGCTCATGATGCACTGGACCCCGCTGCTCGCCCTGCTGCTGTCCCTGCCCGTGCTGGCCAGCCCGACCCTGTTCACCTACATGAGTCCGGAGAGCGAGCACGATCCCAGAAGCACCTATGATCGAGAGCTGCTGCGCCTGGCACTGGAGAAGACCCGCGCCAGCCACGGCGACTACCGGATGCAGGCCGCGCCCCCCATGACCCTGGCCCGGATGTGGGTCAGCCTGCGCTTCAATGACTACCCCAACCTGTTCGCCATGGACAGCTACCGCTCCGATCGGGACATGAACGGCATCGACTACGTGCGCTTTCCCATCCACCTCGGCATCGTCAGCTACCGCATCTGCTTCGTCAGCCCCGAGCAGCAGAGCGCCGTCGCCGGAGTGACCAGCCTGGAGGGACTCAAGCGCTTCGACATCGGTCAGGGCAAGGGCTGGCTCGACGTGCAGATCCTGCAGCGGGCCGGTTTCAAGGTGCAGGAGGTGGAAGGCTACGAGCAGTTGTTCAAGATGGTGGCGCGCGGCCGTTTCGCACTCTTCTGCCGCGGGATCAACGAGTTGCCCCAGGAGAAACTGAACCATAGGGATGTCCCCGGGCTGGTGATGGATGAGAACGTGGCGCTCTACTATCCGCTGCCCAGGGTCTTCTTCACCCACAACAGCAACCAACAGGCCATCACCCGGGTGCAGCAGGGGCTCAAGGCCGCCTGGCGCGACGGCTCCCTGCAGGCGCTCTGGCTCAAGACCTTCAAACCCTCGCTGAGCTTCGCTCACCTCCATACCCGCCGGCTGTTCCGGCTGGAGAATCCCTACATCGAGGGGATCGATTTCAACTATGAGGCTTACTACTACGACCCCGTACAGGGGCGCTTCGGCCCAGGTGAATAGCCGCCTGCCGTGCAGACGCCGCAATAAAAAAGCCCGGGTCAGTGACCCGGGCTTTTTTATCCATGCCTCGTCTCCACACCTCGTCAATCCTCGAGGAAGGTCCACTCGTCGCGCACCCGGCTGATGGCGTCGAGCCGCCGCTTGGCCAGCTGCTCGCGAATAGCCTCCCCCTTGAACCCGGCCGCCACTATCTCCTTCACCGGCACGGCCTGGGCCGCCGCCAGTGCCTGCGCCACATAGTCGGGCTCGGCATAGACCCGCTCCTCGAAGCCGGTACGGCCGTGGAAATCGGCCCGGCAGGCGTCCAGCAACTGGGCGAAGCGCTCCGGCCTGCGCCAGGCATCGGCCTTGTCGAACACCTTGAGCAGGGTCGCCGGCTTGAGCTCGAAGGCGATGTGGATATGGGTGTGCAGGTCGCTCACCAGCAGCGCCAGATCGCGGCACTCGTTCGGTACCCGGAACCGCTCGCAGAAATCGCGGATCAGCGGCAAGCCCTTCTGGCCGTGGCCGTGGTGGCTCGGCCAGAACTCCGGCGGGGTCAGCCCCTTGCCAAAGTCGTGACACAGCGCCGCGAAGCGCACCGCCAGTTCGGGCGAAAGCCGGCAGGCCTGTGCCAGCACCATCATGGTGTGGATGCCGGTATCGATCTCCGGGTGCCATTTGGCGGGGGCAGGCACCCCGAACAGGGCATCCAGCTCGGGGAACAGCGCCGCTAGGGCGCCGCACTCGCGCAGCACCTCGAAGAACACCTGCGGGGTCGGTCCCAGCAGCACCTTCTCCAGCTCCTTCCAGACCCGCTCCGGGGTCAGGTGAGCCAGTTCGCCGGCCTCGGTCATCTCGCGCATCAGCGCCAGCGTCTCGGGGGCCACCACGAAACCCTGGGCGTGGAAACGGGCGGCGAAGCGGGCCACCCGCAAAATGCGCAGCGGATCTTCGGCAAAGGCGGGGGAGACGTGGCGCAGCAGCCGTTGTTTCAGATCCTCGATGCCACCATAGGGATCGTGCAGTTGCCCCGCCTCATCCTCGGCGATGGCGTTGACGGTGAGATCCCGGCGCAGCAGATCCTGCTCCAGCGTCACCTCCGGCGAGGCGTGGCAGACGAAGCCGGTATATCCCCGGCCCTGCTTGCGCTCGGTGCGGGCCAGCGCATACTCCTGCTGGGTCTTGGGGTGCAGAAACACGGGAAAATCGCGGCCCACCTGGGTAAAGCCCAGCGCCAGCATCTGTTCCACGGTCGCCCCGACCACCAGGTGATCCCTGTCGCCCTGCGGCAATCCCAGCAGGCGATCCCGTACCGCGCCCCCAACCAGATAAGTCTGCAAGCTGTGTCTCCCTTGATAAACCTGTCCCGATTATACCGGTTTGGCCGGTGGAGACTATGGCTGCCCCCATCCCCCGTCGGCGGGAACGAGCCGACGACGGCCCCATGAGAGGCAAAACGCCCCTCGCCAGCAGCCTCGCCAGCCAACCCGGCAGCGCCCTTTCTCCCGCCGGCAAATCAGGGTGCGCGCTGGCCCCCCTTATGGCATCCGGGTCTTTGACATCCCTTTGGGGAGGCTTTAACCTGCCGCCCATAACAACGGAATGGATCCTTATGTACACACAGTTCTTCGGTCTGTCGGAGCACCCGTTCTCCATCTCGCCCAATCCCAAATACCTCTACATGAGTGAACGCCACGGGGAAGCCCTCGCCCACCTCAACTACGGGTTGCAGGATGGGGGCGGCTTCGTGCTGCTGACCGGGGAAGTGGGCACCGGCAAGACCACCGTCTCCCGCTGCCTGTTGCAGCAGTTGCCGGCCGAGACCGAGATCGCCTACATCCTCAATCCATCCCTGACCGAACGAGATCTGCTGGCGGCCATCTGCGACGAGTTCCAGCTGGCCTATGGCCAGGAGGCCGGCCTCAAGCAGCTGTTCGACCTCATTCGCGATCACCTGTTGGCCAATCTGGCTGCGGGCAAGCGCAGCGTGGTGCTGGTGGACGAAGCCCAGCACCTGCTGCCCGGCGTGCTGGAACAGCTGCGCCTGCTCACCAACCTGGAGACCGACGAGAAGAAGCTGCTGCAGGTAGTGCTCATCGGCCAGCCCGAGCTGCAGCAGATGCTGCGCCAGCCCCTGCTGCGCCAGCTGGCCCAGCGCATCACCGCCCGCTACCACCTGCTGCCGCTCTCTTGCCAGGACGTGGACGCCTATGTCCGCTTTCGCCTGCAGGTGGCCGGTTGCGTGCAACCCATCTTCACCCCCAAAGCTATCCAGACCCTGCACCGCCTCTCCGGCGGCATCCCGCGCCTCATCAACCTCATCTGCGACCGCGCCCTGATCGCCGCCTTCGCCCGCGGCAGCCACAAGATAGTCCACGGTGACATCAGCCTGGCGGCCTTCGAGGTGAGCGGCATCCGTGACGAGGGCACCTGGCAGTCCGGCTTGATGGTGGCACTGGTCGGCGCCTTGCTGGTGGCCACCGGCTGGTGGGGCTGGCAGTTCTTCGGTTTCTTCCCGACCCGCCCGGTGGTCACGGTGGAGGTGCCGGTCAAGGTGGACGACACCCCGGAGCAGCAGGAGCAGCTGACCCGCGCCATCAATCAGGCGCTGGAACCGGACAGCGCCATGCAGAATCTCTACAAGGTGTGGGGCTACCAGACCGAGCTGGAAGAGGCGACCTGCGACAACGCGCCGCGCGCCGGCCTACGCTGCCAGGAGGGCGAGGCTTCTCTGGCCGATCTGCAGGCCCTGCAGTATCCCGCCCTTGTCAGCCTGACCGACGAGACCGGCGGTACCTATTACGCCACCCTGGTCAACCTCGGCCCCGACAAGGCCAACCTGCTCATCGGCAACCAGAGCTGGCAGGTGGACAGACAGTGGCTGAGCGATTACTGGGGTGGCAGCTACACCCTGCTGTGGCGCATGCCCAAGGGGGGTGTCACCCTGATCGGCAACAACGCCGGCCCCAGCCAGGTGCAGTGGCTCGACAACGCCCTCAGCCGGGCCCTGCAGCAGCCGGATCGCAAGGTCCGCCGCTTCGATGCCGAGCTCAAGACCAAGCTGCAGCAGTTCCAGCGTGCCCAGGGGCTGAACCCGGACGGCATCGCCGGCAGCAACACCCTGCTGCGTCTCAACGTGATGGCTGGCGAACCCATGCCGAAGCTGGAAGACCCTGCCCAGCGGGCCAGCAAGCCAGCCAGGCTGGACCCGGCCGAGGATGACGATGCCATCAACACACTGTCGGAGGAGGCTTCCTGATGTCCACCCTGCTCAAGGCGCTGCGGCGGGCCGACCAGCCCCAGTTCACCCCGCACATCCCGGCGATGGGGCTGCCGGTCAGCCAGGAAGAGGAACAACCCAGGCGCTGGATCTGGTGGCTGCTGGCCCCGCTGGCGCTGGTGATGGGGGCCGCCGCCAACTACGGCTGGCACCTGCTCAACAACCGCCCCATCGAGAAGACGGTGGAGGTGAAGGAGGTGGTGACGCCGCCCTTCGTGCGAGTCGAGCCCAAGCCGATGATCACCCGTCCGCTGCCACCGCCGCCGCCCGAACCCGTGGTCATCCCCAAAACCGATGCCCAGCCCGCACCGGCACCCGCCGACAGCAGCCAGGGGCTGGCCGAGCGCATTCTCAATGCCCTCAACAGCACCCCGTTGCAGCAGAGCGCGCCACCACAGGTGCCGGAAGAGCTGCAGGCCACGCCGCTCAGCGCCCTGCCGCAGGCGCTCCGCCAGCAGGTGCCACCGCTGGCCTACGGCGCCCACGTCTTCTCCTCCAACCCGGCCAACCGGGCCGTGACCCTGAACGGGCGCACCTACCGGGAAGGCAGCGAGGTCGCCCCCGGCGTCACCCTGCTCGCCATCGCCCAGGATTACATCATCCTGCAGGTGGGCGGCCAGAACGTCAGCCTCAAGGCGCTGCAGGACTGGCGCGGCTGAAGCGCGCCCCTGCCAGCCCGAGACTGGCCACCATTTCAAGAGGGAGCCTGAGAGCTCCCCTTTTTAATCAATAACATGAGAACAACGTGAGCAATCCGAACAACACCACCTTCGCCAACCGGGCGTTGCACTGGTATCAGCGCCAAGACCGCTACACGTTAGTCAATTTAGTTTTAAATCAATAACATGAGCATAATGTGAACAACTCAGATAACGCGACCTTCGCCACCAGGATCCTGGACTGGTATCAGCTCCACGGCCGCAAGACCCTGCCCTGGCAACAGGAGAAGACCCCCTACCGAGTCTGGGTCTCGGAAATCATGCTGCAGCAGACCCAGGTCGCTACGGTTATTCCCTACTATCAGCGCTTCATGGCCCGCTTTCCCGACGTGCTGGCGCTGGCCGACGCCCCCATCGACGAGGTGCTGCACCACTGGACCGGGCTCGGCTATTACGCCCGCGCCCGCAACCTGCACAAGGCGGCCCAGCAGATCCGCGACCTCCATGACGGCCTCTTCCCGGAGCGGCTGGAGGAGGTGATGGCGCTGCCGGGGATCGGCCGCTCCACCGCGGGCGCCGTGCTCTCCCTCTCCCTTGGCCAGCCCCACGCCATTCTGGATGGCAATGTGAAGCGGGTACTCACCCGCTGGCTGGCCCTGCCCGGCTGGCCCGGCCAGAAGCAGGTAGAGAACGATCTGTGGGAGCTGGCCACCCGCCTCACCCCCAAGCTCGGGGTGGCCCACTACAACCAGGCCATGATGGACATGGGGGCCACCGTCTGCACCCGCAGCAAGCCCGCTTGCGAGCGCTGCCCGGTGCGGGAGGATTGCCAGGGGCTGTCGCAGGGCAACCCCACCGCCTACCCCAACAGCAAGCCCAAGAAGAGCATCCCGGCCCGTACCGGCATCATGCTGCTCATCCGCCACGGCGATCAGCTGCTACTGGAGAAGCGGCCACCGCAAGGGATCTGGGGCGGGCTCTACTGCTTCCCCCAGGTGGAGTCGGACGCCGAAGTGGCAGGGCTGTTGCAGCAGCTCGGCCTGACCGGCAGCGAACCCCGTGAACTGGCCGGTTTTCGCCATACTTTCAGCCACTTTCACCTCGATATCCGGCCCATGCTGCTCGAAACCGACGCACCGCCGGCCCCCCTGCTCATGGAAGCGGATAACCGACTCTGGTATAACTTACGCCATCCTGCAGAGGTGGGTCTGGCAGCCGCCACGGCCCGTCTGCTCGCCTATCCGGACTTACAACCATAGAGGTCAACATGAGCCGTACCGTATTTTGCCAGCGCCTGAAAAAAGAGGGCCCGGGTCTCGATTTCCAGCTCTACCCCGGTGAACTCGGCAAGCGCATTTTTGACAACATCAGCAAGGAAGCCTGGACCGAGTGGCAGAAGAAGCAGGTGATGCTGATCAACGAGAAGAAGTTGAACATGATGAACCTCGAGCATCGCCAGCTGCTGGAGAAAGAGATGGTGAACTACCTGTTCGAAGCGGGTGAAGTGGCCATCGACGGTTATACCCCGCCCAGCAAATAATCCGTGAACGGGGCTGGCCTGCGCAGGCCGGCCCCGTCGACTCACGGCAACGACGGAAGTGACGGGCGGCCCGCCGCCCAGTTTGAGGACTCTATGGGCCGAATTTTCTGGCTGCTGTGCACCCTGCTGTTTCTCTCTGCCTGCTCATCCTCCCCCAAGCCCAATGGCAACGAGGATGACGATCTCGTCAACGGCAAGGACATCCGCGGTTTCGAACACATGATCAGCGCGCTCTCCCACAACGTGAACGAGATATGGGGGCGTGAGGCGCTGTTTGCGGGCAAGTTTGACTACGTCAAATACACGGATCAGTACAAGAGCCGGGCCCACATCGACTTCTCCAGCGGCCACATCATGGTCGAGACCGTCTCCGGCATCGACCCGCGCTCCCACCTGCGCCGCGCCATCATCGAGACCCTGCTTACCCCGGACGATCCGGCGGAAGTGGATCTTTACTCCGACGCCGAGATCCTGCCCGGCGGCGAGCCTTTCCTTTACGGCCAGGTGCTGGACAACCAGGGCCAGCCGATCCGCTTCGACTGGCGCGCCGAGCGCTATGCCGACTACCTGCTCAACACGGCGATGAAGAAGCGCACCCTGGGCATTCGCACCATCTTCTTCGTCGACATCCCCATGGTGGCCAACCACGAGGATCGACGGGGCTACAAGTACGCCAGCCTGATCCGGGAAGCCTCCCGCAAGTACGGGGTGGCGGAGAGCCTGATCTACGCGGTGATCAAGACCGAGAGCAGCTTCAACCCCTATGCGGTCAGCCATGCCAACGCCTACGGCCTGATGCAGGTGATCCCGGCCACCGCCGGACGGGACGTCTACGTGCGGGTCAAAGGCAAGAGCGGCCAGCCGACCCGGGAGGACCTGTTCAACCCGGCCTACAACATCGACGTCGGGACCGCCTACCTGCACCTGCTGCAGACTGTCTATCTGGTGGATATCCAGGATCCGCGCTCGCGCCGCTACGCCGTCATCTCCGCCTACAACGGCGGCGCCGGCGGGGTGCTCAATACCTTCTCCAGCGACCGCAAGGCGGCGCCCGGCATGATCAACCAGCTCTCGCCCGAGGCGGTGTACCAGATCCTGACCGAGCAGCACCCCAAGGCGGAAGCCAGACGCTATCTCTACAAGGTCAATCAGGCCGAGAAGGGCTTCAAGCGCACGCTGGCCCGCACCGGCTAAGCAGACCAACAGCAAAAGGGCGCCTCATGGAGGCGCCCTTGTTACGTCTGGCGTAGGGGTTCAGGCCTTACTTGGCGATGAAACCGCCCTTGCTCTGCGGGGCGGCGCCCACCTTCTCCAGGCTCTCCACCTCCACTTCGGTCTTGTTCCAGCTGTGGTCCACCTCGCCACGGATGCGGATCAGATCGTCCGGGCCCACCTCGGTGCCGCGCCACACATCCTGATCCACTTCCACTTCCACCTCGCCACTGGCGTCGCGGAACATGTAGTTCTCGCCGCCCAGGTGCTTGACCAGCTTCCCTTCCAGGGTGGCCCAGCTGTCATCGGCCAGATCCTTCAACTGCGCGACGGACACCTTGTTCTGCTCCTGCGGGCCGGTATAGGCCGCCATGGCGAAAGAAGAGATGGACATCAGGGTCAACAGACCGATTACGCTTGCCTTGTTCATTTCATGCTCCTGTCATTGGGTACGGGAGCAGTGTGCCGGCCGGTGCGTGAAACAAACGTGAAGCCTCCCCATCTGGGGGACAGCGGTGTGACCGTAATCGATTTAATCCATATCGCATACTGCGAAATTAAATTCGGCTAGATACCCTGCAAGATGGCAAAACAGCTTCCCAGCACCTTTGCCTATCGAGGAACAGTCTGCAGGCACCACCTGCTTCCAACCAATGAGAACAACAAGATGAAGAAATGGTTTGTGTGTTTATTGGGACTCTTCGCGCTGACAGTTCAGGCAGCCGACAGTCGCCCCGCCTTCTCCCGGATCGTGATGTTTGGCGACAGCCTCTCCGATACCGGCAAGATGTACAGCAAGATGCGCGGTTACCTCCCCTCCAGCCCCCCCTACTATCAGGGCCGCTTCTCCAACGGGCCGGTCTGGCTGGAGCAGCTGACCCGGCAGTTCCCGGGGCTGACCATCGCCAACGAGGCGGAAGGGGGCGCCACCGCGGTGGCCTACAACAAGATCTCCTGGAATCCCAAGTATCAGGTCATCAACAACCTGGATTACGAGGTGACCCAGTTCCTGCAAAAGGACAGCTTCAAGCCCGATGATCTGGTGATCCTCTGGGTCGGCGCCAACGATTACCTGGCCTATGGCTGGAACACCGAACAGGATGCCAAGCGGGTGCGCGACGCCATCAGCGATGCAGCCAACCGCATGGTCTTGAACGGCGCCAAGCAGATTCTGTTGTTCAACCTGCCGGATCTGGGCCAAAACCCCTCCGCCCGCAGCCAGAAGGTGGTCGAGGCGGCCAGCCATGTCTCCGCCTACCACAACCAGCTGCTGCTGAACCTGGCACGCCAGCTGGCCCCCACCGGCATCGTCAAGCTGTTCGAGATCGACAAGCAGTTCGCCGAGATGCTGCGCGAACCGCAGAACTTCGGTCTGAGCGACACCGAGAACGCCTGCTACGGCGGCGGCTATGTATGGAAGCCGTTTGCCTCCCGCAGTGCAGCCAGCGTCGCCAGCGACAGCAGCCTCTCCGCCTTCAACCCGCAGGAGCGGCTCGCCATCGCCGGCAACCCGCTGCTGGCCCAGGCCGTTGCCAGCCCCATGGTGCGGCGCAGCGCCAGCACCCTCGACTGCGAAGGCAAGATGTTCTGGGATCAGGTGCACCCCACCACCGTCGTGCACGCCGCCCTGAGCGAGCGGGCTGGTGCCTTCATCGAGGCTCAATACGAGTTCCTCGCCCACTGATGAAAAAGGGCCGACGACAGTCGGCCCTTTTTGTTGTGCGGCCCCGGCGGGCCCCCCCTCAGCGGTAGCGCTTGACGATGCCGTCGTAGATGCCGTTCTGCTTGATGGTGGCCAGCGCCTCCTGCAGTCGCTTGATCACCTCGGGCGGCGTCTTCAGACTCGCCGCCACGTACAGATCGCCCCCGGTAAAATCCTCGATGTCGTGCACTATCTTGAGGGTCTCAGGCCCATAGCCCGCCTGGCGTACGTAGTAGTTGGCCGTCTCCTGCGATACCGGCCAGAGATCGATGCGCCCCATCAGCAGTTTGAGCATGTTGGCCTCGTGGTTGTTGTTGCGTTGCAGGTTGGAGAACTTGCGACCGATCAGGTACTGCTCCAGCGCGTCGTTGCGCACCGTACCGATGGACCAGGCCCGTGCCTGCGACAGCTGGCTGAACGGCTTGATGTCGTCCCGCTTGGCCAGGGCGAAGACGTGAAAATTGATCTGCGCTATCGCCCCGATCCACTGGAACTGTGCCTCGCGCTCGGGGAAGCGACTGATGCTGTAGATGAGCACGTTGGGGCGGCTGCGCGCCAGCGAGATGGCCCGCGCCCAGGGGTAGATGTCCAGCGTATATTCGAAGCCAGCCTGCTCCAGCATGGCCTCCACCACCTCGGTGCCGAGCCCTTTGACGTCGGCCTCCTCCAGATAGTTGTAGGGTGCATAGTCCTCGGTCACCACCTGCAGGGTCTCGGCCGCCCAGCCCGGCGCCAGCCACAATGCCCAGCACAGCCCTATCCATCTGATGTTCATGTCCACCTCGCAGCAAATCCGCCTCGGTTAACTATTGCGCTCCCTCGCCAGAGCGCAAACTCCCGCGGCAAATTGCGGCAATGGTAATCACATTATGTTTTATATCAGTTGGTTGAGAACCTGCTTAAAGCGACTACCCTTAATCTGTTGTGGCTGTGCTATAAGCCCCGACCCATAAGGAGAGGCGACCCTATCAACCTCCCCCCGACAATATGAAATTGCAGAGGCTCAACATGAATAAAACACTGATTACCTTGCTGGTTTCAGGCTTGCTTGCGGCCAACGCCCAGGCAGCCGGACAAGACAATACCTGGTATGGCGGTGCCAAGCTGGGTTGGTCCAACTTCTATGGCGTCGATCACAACCAGGACATCAAGGACAACTACGCCATCAGCGAAGAGGACAAGAATGACGTCGGCGCCGGCGCCTTCCTCGGCTATCAAATCAACCAGAACCTCGGCGTCGAGCTCGGTTATGACTGGCTCGGCAAATACAAGTACACGGCGACCGACAAGCTGATCCCCACCGACATCAGCCGGGACGAGATCAAAGCCCAGCTGGCTCAGCTCACCATGAAGATCGGCCTGCCGGTCAGCGAAAGCCTGGATCTCTATACCCGCCTCGGTGGCGCCTACGCCTGGACCGACAGCAAGCAGCTGGACAATGACAACGGCGCCGCCTTCGTCGGTGCGCTGGGCGCCGAATACGCCTTCAACCGCGACTGGGCTGCCCGTCTCGAATACCAGTACACCACCCCGCTCGGTGACAAGGCGCTCGACAAGACCGGGGCCGAACTCGACAACGGCCTGCTGGCGGTCGGCGTGGTCTATCGCTTCGGCCAAGTAGCCCCCGTGGTGGCCGCGCCGGTGCCGGCCCCGGCGCCCGAGCCGGTAGTGGTCGACAAGCAGTTCACCCTGAGCTCGGACGTGCTGTTCGACTTCAACAAGGCCACCCTCAAGCCGGCCGCCGGCCAGGCGCTGGATAACCTCTACAGCCAGATTGAGCAGGCCAGACCCAAGGATGGCGTCGCCACCGTGATCGGCTATACCGACCGCATCGGCTCCGATGCCTACAACCAGAAGCTCTCCGAGCAGCGCGCCCGGACCGTCGCAGACTATCTGGTCGGCAAGGGCCTGCCGGCAGGCAAGGTCAACGTGGAAGGTCGCGGCAAGGGCAATCCGGTCACCGGCGACAGCTGCACCAGCAAGTCCAAGAAAGAGCTGATCGTCTGCCTGGCCCCGGATCGCCGGGTTGAGGTCAAGGTCGAAGGGATCTCGGAAGTTCAGCAGTGATCCTCAAGCGTGGCTGACGGCCACAAATAAAAAACGGGAGGCCAAGGCCTCCCGTTCCATTTTGGGTCGTGCATAGGCACAGCGTCAGGCGCTCTTGCGCACCTCTGCCGCAATCTGATCGAGCAGTTGCTGCCAGCCAGCTCCCAGCTCGCTCACCAGAGTGCCGTAGCCATCGGCCGGCAACACCCGCACCTGCTGGAAGGGGACGTCACGCAGTACCGTGCCCTCTTCGGTCAGCAGGCGCCAGCGGCCGCTCAATACGGCGCGACCGTCGTGGCGCCCCTGGAAGCGCTCCACCGAAATGGTCAACACCGGCCCCTTGCGGGCACCGTCCTGCCGCACCACCCAACCCGGCAAGCGGCTGGAGAGGCCATTCAGGGTCAGCTGATCGAGCTGGGCATCCAACGACCCCGCCCAGCGATGATACTCGGCGAAGTGCAGCTCCTTGCCCTCCAGCTGATAGACCAGGCTCATCCGATCCAGCTGGCCGGAAAGGGACACCGGCTTGAGCACCAGCTGGTGCTGCGGCTGAGCCACCACCGCGGCCGCTTGCTGCGCCTCGGCGTCGAGGGAGTAGTAGTGCAGTTGCGTCGGCGCAGAACTGCAACCCGCCAGCAGGCCCAGCAAGGCCAGCGCCATCATCTGTTTTTTCATCATTGACCTCGCTTGGGCTCGGGATCACGGGGACGAGCCCGATCGAAAATCAACGAGCTCGGCTGCTCGTTGAGCGAATGCACCAGCGGCTGCAACTCGCGCATCAGCTGGTTGAGCGACTGCACCGACTGCCGCAGATCCTGGTTGGTCTGGGAGTTGGCGTCATACTCCTGCAGCGTGCTCTGCAACTGCTTCAGGCTGTCGTTGAGGGACGCCGGCAACTGCTGGGTCGCACTCTGACCGGTGAACTTGTCCAGGTTGGCGCTCACCGCGCTGACGTTCTTCAGGGTCTGCTCCAGGGTCACCAGGGTGTGGTTGACCTGGTTCAGCGTCTTGGCGGTGTCCATGTCGACGAACTTGTCTAGGATCTGGTTCACCTTGCGCTCAATCTGATCCAGCCCGGCCTGCACGGTCGGGAACACCTGATAGCCCGCCAGCTTGGTGGGCTGGAACTTGGGCGCATCCGGATAGAAGTTCAGATCCACCACCTTGCCCCCGGTCAGCAGGCTGGAGGTCTTGAGCGTCGCCCGCAACCCCTCCTTGAACTGCCGGCCGAACAGTGCCCGCCACTGCTCCTTCTCCGCATTGGCATAGCGGTGGGAGAGACGTTGTACCTCGATCCGCGCCAGTACCGGGATCTGCCGGCTCTGGAACATCTGCACCCCTTTCTCGTCGATGAGATAGGGGGCCGAGATGACGGTGCCGACCCGGATGCCGCGATACTCCACCGCCGCGCCCGGGTGCAGGCCGCCGACGCTGTCCTCGAACAGGAACACGTAGTCGATGAACTGATCCAGGCTACCGGCCAGTACGCTGGCCTGATCCTGGAACAGGGTGAAGTCGTCCATCTGCTTGACCGGCTCGCCGGGGGCCCAGCCGGGCGGCAGCCCCATGGTGATGCCGCCGTCCAGCAGGCTCTCCAGCGAATCCATCTTCACCTTCATCCCCTCGCTGCTCATGGAGACTTCGAAACCCGGGGTCATCCAGAAGCGGGAGTTGCTGCTCACCAGCACGTCATAGGGGGCGTTGATGAAGATCTGGTACTGCATCTCGCTCTTCTCGGGCAGGAACTTCGCCTCTTCCACCTGGCCTATGGTGAAGCCCTGATAGTTGATGGGCGAGCCGACCCCGAGCGCCCGGGTGTCGCGGCTGCTCAGCGATAATCGCAGCCCCTTGGCGTCCTGCGAGGCCAGTGGCGGCTTGTCCAGCATGGCGTACTCATCGCGCGCCTTGCCCTTCTTGCCGGGCGCCAGTTCGATATAGGCACCGGAGAGCAGGGTGCCGAGGCCAGAGACCCCCTCCCGACCGACCCTGGGCTTGATCACCCAGAACTGGCTGTCCTTCTTGAGCATGCCGGCGGCGGCATTGGTCAAACGGGCCTTGAGCACCGCATGGCTGTAGTCCTCGCTGAGCTCCACCGCCTCGATGCGGCCCACTTCCACCTCGCGGGAGCGGATCACCGTCTTGCCCGCCACTATGCCTTCGGCCGTCGCCACCGTCAGGGTGAAGCTGGGACCTTGTGAATACCAGTGCTGGAACAGCATCCAGATCCCGATGAACAGCGCCAGCAGCGGCACCATCCAGATAGCGGCGGCCGAGCTCAGAAAATCAGAGCCGGGTTTCCACCTTTTCTTACGCTCACTCACGTTCGCGTTCTCCTTGTTGTAAATCCCAGATCAGGCGGGAATCGAAGCTCATGGCTGCCACCATGGTGATCAGCACCACACCCGCAAAAGCGACGGCCGCAGGGCCCGGATAGATGGTCATCAGGTTGTCGAGCCGGATCAGGCCCGCCAGGATGGCCACCACGAAGACGTCGATCATCGACCAGCGTCCCACGAATTCAGTCATGCGATAAAGCTTGAGCTTGCCAAGGGGCGATGTCCCATGGCCGCGCTGCACCATGTAGCAGAGCCACAGCAGCGCCAGGATCTTCACCAGCGGCACCACCACGCTGGCGAAAAAAATCACCGCGGCAATCGGATAGGAGCCCATGGCCCACAGCAGCACCACCCCGCCCAGAATGGTGGAGGGACTGTCATCCCCGAGGAAGACGGTATCCATGATGGGATAGAGGTTGGCCGGGATGTAGAGGATCACCGAGGTGAAGAGCAGCGCCCAGGTCCGGTTCAGCCCACCCGGTTTACGGCTGTGCAGATGATCGCCGCACCGTTTGCAACTGTCGGCACCGACCTCGCTCAGGGCGCCGCAGATGTGGCAGCCCACCAGCCCGGAGGCCATGGCGCTGGCCTCGTCATCCTCCACCGTCAGCCCGTGCAGCTCGCTCGGCCCGAACAATCGTTGCCACAGCCACATCCGGTCCAGCGACGAGATCATCTTGATCAGCAGTACCGTGTAGCCGACGAAGGCCCAGAACGACAGGCCCATCTTGATGTCGGCCATTCCCATCAGCTTGACCAGCGAGATGAGCACCCCGATGAGGAAGACGTCCACCATCAGCCAGGGCTTGATCCGGCACAGCAGCCGGCCGAGGGAGCGCAGGGCGTTGCTGTGCAGATCCTTGTCGACCCGCCACAGCACCAGCATGATGGAACCGATATAGACCAGCGGCAGGCCGATCAGGGTCAGGCTCAGCACGGCCCCGAGAAACAGGTAGCCCTGATCCACCAGGGTGGTGATGCACTGCAAAAAGGTCATCTCCTGCCCCACCCCCTTGGCGGAGAAGGACATGAAGGTAAAGGAGTTGGAGAGCACGAACATGATGATGGCCGCAAAGCCGTAGGCGATGGGCCTGCGCTCCTGCTCCGGCAGATGGCGGCTCAGGGTGTGACCGCAACGCGGGCAACTGCTCGCCTCCCCCACGGCCAGCGTGGTGGCCGGCACCAGCAGGTCGCACTCTTCGCACGCGGTGGCGTCATGGGTATAGGTGGGTTGGTGTTGGTGTGAAACCGGATGCAAGATGAAACCCCAGCATGAGGCCCGCCACGGGGCCAGAGCCGCCAATTATTACAGCAGCGGCCCGCGTCGACCAGCCCTGTCGTTGCACCATCCGGGTCAGGTGTGAGAATGACTTTGACAAGCTAGTGACCATTTAGCACAATCAAACGCCACTTTTTTTCCGCGGGACAATAATTTATGACAACTGAATCCCCAAGCTACTCCACGATTGAGCAAGCCTTCTCCCTCGGGAACGGGCAAGATTCTGCCCTCAACTGGTTGCGCAAGAATCGCAGTCAGGTCGCCATCTTCCTGGTGAGCGGCATCAAGCTGGAGGGGACCATCAGCGGTTTCGACCAGTACAGCGTGCTGTTGACCGATGCCCACGGCAACCAGCAGCTGGTCTACAAGGCCAAGATTTCCACCATCGCCATGCACTCCGGCCGGCCGCAGGTCAGCATCCAGCGTGCCCGCAAGCCCCGCGTCTCCATGGCGCCGCGCCCCCACGGTGCGCCCGGTCGTTATGACGACAACCAGGGCGGCGGTAGCAGCGAGCAGTAATGCACTTGCCTGAGTCACCCAGACGCCATTGCTGCGTCAAAGGGTGACCGAGTCCATTCTCATGTATCATGTCTGTCCCGTATGAGAATGGACTCCACTCTTCCTCCGAGTGGATCCATCCGTTTTCTCTCTCTTCCCTTCAATACTGCAAGTCGACCGGTCTGCCATCCCTGACCATGCAGGTCTGCATCCCCGCAGCCTGACCGGCCTGCACGCCGATCCCCGTATCCTCGAATACCAGACAGCCTGCCGGCTCGACCCCCAGCCGACGAGCGACCAGCAGAAACGTATCGGGATGGGGTTTGTGCAGCTCCACATCGTCGGCAGTCACCACCACGGGGAAGTAGCGATCCAGCCCGGTGTTGCGCAGCACGGCCTCGGCATTGATGCGGGGCGAACCGGTGCCGATCCCCATCGGGATGCGGCCATGGTAGCGCTCAACCAGTTCCAGCATGGCCGGGAAGACGGTCGCCTTGTGCAGGTTGGCCACGTAGTGTTCGGTCTTGCAGCGGGTCACGATAAGCGGATCCAGGGCGATCTGTTGCTGCTCGGCCACCAGCAGGGCGATTTTGCGGCTCGGCATGCCGCCCAGCTCATAGAACCAGTCGGCATCGAAGTGAAAGCCAAATTCGCGGGCCGTGTGCGCCCAAGCGGCGAGGTGCAGCGGCATGGAGTCCACCAGGGTGCCGTCGAGGTCAAATACCAGGCCTTGAAATCCGGATAGGGTCATGTGCGGAGTCTGTCTCTGAACAAAGGGCCCCCATTCTAGCCAGAGCCATCCCCGCTCGCCACGGCCTAGGTGGCGAGAAACGCTTGCCCCCACATTTGTGCCTGAAAATAGATGGGCGTCAGTCTGGCAGGCTCCAGCTGATAAGTGGGCGCCAGCTGGGCCAGCAAGGGCCAATCCCCCTGTTCATAGCTCTTCACCAGCTGGAACAGGTGAAAGAGCGGCCCCTCGCGAGACTCCAGCGCCCGCCTCACGTCCTTGGGCAGGTGGGCCTTGAGCTGCTCGGAGAGCAGCGAGCCATCCAGTACCAACCCCACCAGAAAGGCCCAGCTGGCAGCCGCCTTGCCGAGCGCATTCAGTGCTATCAGCTCGCAGAAGCGGCCGCGAGCGATGGCCATGCGGGTGCAGGCCTCCGGCATGTGCTGGCTGACCCTGGCCAGCCCGTAGATGAGCACAAACTTGCGGATCTCCTGCTCCCCCAGATAGGAAAGCGCCCGGGTGACCGAGACGATAGGGCTGGCGTGATCGAAACCGGGAGCGTTGACATAGCTCAGCAGCTGCCCCGGCAACCAGGCATCCTGCTCCAGCAGGGTAGCCACCCGGGCGAAGGAGAACTCCTCGCGGCAGATCAGCTGCAATATCTCCTGCACCAGCTTCATGTCTGGCTGGGCGGCGCGCTGGTTGACCAGCTCGGGGCGGGCGAGAAAACCGCCGGCGAAGAAGTCGACCCCCGCCTCCTTGAGCGGCAGGAAGTCTCCCCAGGTCTCGATGTCGAGCGCCATCCGCTTGTGCTCGGTCGGCTGGCGGATCCCCTCTTCGCCCATCCAGAACACCAGCAGCCGGGAGGCGTTGAACCAGCGCGGCTCGCGCTGGGCACCGTGCACCGCCAACCGGCGCCGGTAGTCGCGCCACTGCTCCAGCACGGGGAAGGAGGCGGGCAGCCGATCGGCGGAAGCCTCGACCAGCGGTATGGTGTCCTGATCAAACAGCAGGGGGCGCAGTTCATCGAGCTGCTCGTGGGTGAAGGGCAGCAGGTATTGCCGCCCCTGTGCCAGCAACCGGCACTGGGCCGCCAGCAGCGTCCATTCGGACGGGTCGGCAAGCTGGTAGTCGATGCCATAGGCGACGAGGGCGAGGCGGCGGTTGAAGATGGGATAGCGACGTAACAACATGGGCTCACCGATAGGCTAGCGTACACGCCCTCCCCTGCGATTTGGCATGATAGAGCGCCTGATCAGCCTGTTCGGTCAAGCTCTGCCATGTTCCATCCAGCGAGGGAACCAGATAGCTAAAGCCTATGCTAACCGTAATGAAATCAGCAACTCGGGAGGCCGGATGCGGGATCTTTAATTCGCTGAGCCCCTGGTGAATCTGCTCCGCCAATCGTTCCGCCTCGCCGGGTTGCGGACCGCACAACAGGATCACGAACTCCTCGCCGCCGTAACGGGCCACCAGGTTGGTGCGCCGCCGCTCCGCTTCCTGCAGCAGACCGGCCACCTGTTGCAGACATTGGTCTCCCTTGGCATGACCGAAGTGATCGTTGTAGGACTTGAACTCATCCACATCGATCATCAGCACCGCCAGCAGATTCTGATGGCGGCGCGCCCACTCCCACTCCCGCTGCATGGTGAGATCCCAGTGGCGGCGGTTGGCGATGCCGGTCAGCGGGTCCTCCAGCGACAGCAGCGACAGGCGCTTGTTGGCCTCCTCCAGCGCCCGGTTGGTCTCCGCCAGCTGCATGGTGCGCTCGCTGACCCGCTGCTCCAGTTCACGATTGAAACGCTCAAGCGCCTCCTGGGTACGCTGGCGGATCAGCAACTGGGAGAGCATGGCCGCATACTGCTTGAAGATCTCGCTCTGATAGGCCTTGAGCGGTCGGCGCCACAGCAGGTTGTCGGCCGCAATCCAGCCGATCGGGGTGGCGCCGTCCCACAACGACACCATGGCGTTCCAGCCGCGCCCCACCTCCTGCTTTTCGTAGTAGAGCGGCGCATCCTCCAGCACCAGCACATAATCCTTGCGGCGCAGCGCCTCCTGCACCGTGGGGTGATCGGGAATGGGGCTGATGAAGTGATGTTCGTCGATCAGCTCGCCCGCCTCGTTGGTACCCCAGGTGCCGTGCATGGTCTTGAACTCGGCGTCGACCAGGAAAATGGCGATGCGATCGAACTGAAGCTCCTGGCGGGCCAGCACCACGGCCTCGCGCAGCAGTTGATGCTCGCTGTCGCAGCGGGAGAGTTGAACCCCCACCTGATGCAGCGCCTGCAACATGCTGAGGAAGGAGCCTTGCAGCGCCTGGCTTCGGATGAGGTCGGCCTGGGTATGGCGTCGTTGATCCCGCTCCAGATCGATCTGGCTGGCGAGCAACCGGCTCTCCAGCTCGGCGGCAAGATAGTGCATCAGCAGCTGAATGCTCTGTTGCTGGCGACGGGAGAGGCGATCGAGGCGGCGGCGGGTCTCCAGATAGACCACCGCCTCCAGCCCCTTGTGGCGCTTGAGCGGGAAACAGGCGCGCAGGCGTGTCGTCTGTGGCTCAACCGTCTCCCAGATGTCGTGAGGGTGGGCTAGCTGCTCCACCACCAGCTGTCCCTTGTCGAGGGCATGTTCGATGAAAACGATTGGCAGCTGGAGCGTAGCAAGGGCGTCGGCAGTCAGGCAGACCAGCCCCTGTTCGAGCTGAAAGCTGTATAGCTGGGACTCGGGCGCCCGCAGCCACAAGTAGATCTGTTCGGCTTCGGTTTTTTCCCTGACTGCCGCCAGCGTCACTTCACAGAGATGTTCAAAACTGGTGAAGTGCTCTGGATCCCATTCCTGCATGCCTGCCATCCTTGGTTGTATCCAAGCGAGTATATCGGCAAACTTTGCACTTTAATTGACTAGCCAGTCAAAAGCGCGATCCAGAGCCCACTTTTTATAACAGATTCAATGCCTGCATCGCGTCACGAATGCGGGTGCGCGTCGCCTCGGACAGCGGCATCACCGGCAGGCGGCACTCCTCGCTGCAAAAGCCCAGCAGGGAGACCGCATACTTGGCGCCGGCGGGGCTCGGCTCGGCAAACATCGCCTGATGGAGCGGAATCAGCTTATCTTGCAGCTCACGCGCGGCTTGCCACTTGCCGGCCAGCGTGAGGTTCTGCACTTCGGCCACCAGCTTGGGCGCCACGTTGGCGGTCACCGAGATGCAGCCCTGACCGCCGCCAATGTTGTAGGCCACGGCGGTGGCATCTTCACCGGACAGCCAGGCAAACGGCTTCTTGATCAGCTGGCGTTCGGTCCAGGGGCGGGCCAGATCGCCGGTGGCGTCTTTCACCCCGGCAATGCGCGGCAGCTCGGCCAGTCGGGCCAGGGTGGCCGGCTGCACGTCGACAATGGCGCGCGGCGGGATATTGTAGACGATGATCGGCTTGCTGGTGGCGTCGTGCACCGCCTTGAAGTGGTGGTAGAGCCCCTCCTGATTGGGGCGGTTGTAGTAACCGGCCACGTGCAGGGTGGCATCGGCTCCCGCCTGCTCGGCATGACGGGTGTACTCGATCGCCTCGACCGGGTTGTTGGAGCCGGCCCCGGCGATCACCGGAATGCGCCCCGCCACCAGCTTGACCACCAGCTCCACCACCCGGCAGTGTTCGTCATGGGTCAGGGTCGGGCTCTCGCCCGTGGTGCCCACCGGCACTATGCCGTGGGTACCCTGCTCGATATGCCACTCCACCAGACGCGCCAGCGCCTCTTCATCCAGCTTGCCCTGTCGAAAGGGGGTGATCAGGGCGACGATTGAACCTTTGAACATGGAATTTCCTTCTCCGTTGACTCATGAATGTGGCAATAAAAAACCCCGGTACGATGTGCGCAACCGGGGTTTGAATCTGCTCAGGGATGAGAGGTTACGCGCGAACGTCGGCAGGCCCGAATGTCAGGCTTTTTTTATGCTTTCGTTTCAACCCGTTGAACCGCATTGCGTCATCTCTGCTCAAAAAATGGTGTCTGGGCATATTTCGGGAACACGGCATAAATGTCAAGGCGAAAGCGGCTATGTATAATGGCCGCCCAAAATTGCGTGGAGAGACCCGATGAGCAGCCCGATCAGTGCCGTCAGCCAGATGCTGGAACGAAACCAAGCCCTCTTTGTCGGCAAGCGGCTGCTGGTGTGCGGCGCGCTGGAGGATGACTATCCGCGCCAGCTGGCGACCCTGACCCACTCCCTCACCGTCTTTACCACGGATTACTGCTACTACCGCAGCCAGCAGGCCGCGCTGGGGGATACCATCCTATTCGACCATCAGCTCGGCGGCGCCCCCCGTTTCGATGCCCTGCTGCTGCTGATGCCCAAGGCCAAGGCCGAGGCCCAGTATCTGCTGGCCATGATGACCCCACTGCTGGAGGCCGGTGCCGAGCTGTTCCTCGCCGGTGAAAACCGCGGTGGCATCAATGGGGCCGACAAGCTGCTGGCCCCCTATGGCGACAAGCCAGTCAAACGCGACTCGGCCCGCCGCTGCTCGCTCTATCATGGCGAGCTGAGCAAACCGGTCGCCCCGTTCGAGCTGGATAGCTGGTTCGGCCGCTACCAGTGCCAGGTCGGCGAGACCGAACTGACCGTGCTGGCCCTGCCCGGCGTGTTCAGTGCATCCGAACTGGATCTGGGTAGCCAGATGCTGCTGGCCAGCCTGCCGGCCATGCAGGGATCGCTGCTCGATTTTGGTTGCGGCGCCGGGGTGATTGGCTCGGTACTGGCCAAGCGCAATCCCGAACTCAAGGTCACCATGGTGGATATCAACGCGCTGGCGCTGGAGTCCAGCCGCCGCACCCTGGCCATCAACGGCCTGCAAGGCGAGGTGCGGGCATCCGACGTCTATTCCGACATTCAGGGGAAATTTGACCGCATCGTCTCCAACCCGCCGTTCCACGCCGGTCTCAAGACCTTCTACGCGGCCACCGAGACCTTCCTGGCCAAGGCGCCGGATCATCTGCAGTCCCAGGGCTCGCTGACGATAGTTGCCAACGCCTTCCTACGATATCAGCCTATACTGGAGACGCACTTCAAACGGACTGAAGTGATCAGCAGCGATGCCAAATTCAAGGTCTATCTGAGCAAAGTGTAAATAAGTGTAACCAGTCACCGGAAACAGGTAGAGAGCCCCATACGGGATCTGATAAGGTAATTGTCACACCTCAAACCACCCCTTTAGGGGTGTTTTTTTGCATCAAGCTGAAAACCTTTTCATAGTATGAATTCAGGGAGAGAAATACGATGGCAGGCATACTCACCATGATCCTGGCCGGCGGCGAAGGTACTCGCCTCCAGCCACTCACCACCACCCGCAGCAAGCCCTCGGTTCCCTTCGGCGGCAGCTACCGACTGATCGACTTCGTCCTCAACAACTTCGTCAACGCCGACTTCCTGCGCATCTACGTATTGACCCAGTTCAAGTCCCAGTCCCTCTATTTGCATATGAAGAAGGGGTGGAACATCGTCGGCATCACGGATCGCTTCATCGACCCGATCCCGGCCCAGATGCGGATGGGCAAACGCTGGTATGACGGCACCGCCGACGCCATCTACCAGAACCTGCGCTTCATCGAGATCTCCGACCCCGAGCACGTCTGCATCTTCGGTTCCGACCACATCTACAAGATGGACGTGAGCCAGATGGTGACCTTCCACAAGCAGAAGGCCGCCGCCCTGACCGTCGCCGCCCTGCGCATGCCCATCGAGGAGGCGAGCGCCTTCGGGGTGATCGAGGTGGATCAGGAGGGCCGGATGATCGGCTTCGAAGAGAAGCCCAAGCGACCCAAGCACATCCCCGGCGATCCCACCCAGGCGCTGGTCTCCATGGGCAACTACATCTTCGAGACCGAGGCGCTCTATCGCGAACTCAAGCGCGATGCCGCCGAGGAGAACTCCAGTCACGATTTCGGCAAGGACATCATCCCCAGCCTGTTCCCGCGCGCCCCCGTCTATGTCTATGACTACAGCACCAACGTCATTCCGGGCGAGAAACCCAACGTCTACTGGCGCGATGTGGGGACGCTGGACTCCTACTGGCAGGCGCACATGGACCTGGTGGCCGACGATGCCCCCTTCTCTCTCTACAACCGCAAGTGGCCGCTGCATACCCACTATCCGCCGCTGCCGCCCGCCACCTTCGTCGACACTGACGACTGCAAGGTGAAGATCGCCAACTCGCTGATCTCCGGCGGCTGCTTCATTCAGGGCAGCCAGATCCAGCGATCCATCCTGGGTTTTCGCTGCAACGTGGGGCCTTGCAGCCACATCAGCGAGTCGGTCCTGCTCGGGGACGTGAAGATCGGCGAGGGCTGCTCCATTCGCCGCGCCATCATCGACAAGAACGTTGAAATTGCGCCCGGCACCGTGATCGGTGAAAATCTGGACCATGACAGAGAACGATTTACCGTGTCCGAAGGCGGTATCGTCGTGGTACCTAAGGGAGCAAGAGTTGGCTATTAACCCACTGAAAATCCTGTTCGTTGCCTCGGAAGTTGAGGGGCTTGTGAAGACCGGGGGTCTGGCTGACGTGGCCAGAGCCCTGCCGCTGTACCTGGCCCAGAAGGGGCATGATGTCAGGATCATGCTGCCCTTCTACAAGACGATAAAGCGACGGGATGAGGCCAAACAGCTGGTCTCGCGCTGGCTGCCAACCCACCCGGGCCTGCCGGATATCGGCTATCGCATCTATCAGATGGATCTGGAGGGAGTCTGCGTCTATCTGCTCGACTGCCCGCAGTACTTCGATCGCCCCCAGCTCTACGCCGAGAACAACCAGGCCTATCCGGACAACGGCGAGCGCTTCGCCTTTCTGGCCGCGGCTGCGCTGCACGCCAGCGAACAGCTCGCCTTTGCTCCCGACATAGTGCACTGCAACGACTGGCACACCGGCCTGCTGCCGCTGCTGCTGAAAACCCGTCACGCCCACAACCCCTTCTTCCAGCACACCCGCAGCGTGATCAGCATTCACAACGCGGCCTTTCAGGGGGTATTCGAGCGCCAGCAGTTCTGGGCCGTGCCCGAGATTGCCGACTACGAACAGCGCATCAGCTACGACTACGGCCACGTCAACCTGCTCAAGTGCGGCGTGCTCTATGCCGACAAGATCAACGCCGTCAGCCCCAACTATGCCAGCGAATTGCTGACCCACCTTGGCGCCCACGGCATGGCCAGCATCTTCCAGCAGCGGGCGGCGGATCTGCGCGGCATCCTCAACGGCTGTGACTATCAGGACTGGGATCCGGCGTTCGACGACTTCCTGCCGGCCACCTATGACGTCGACAACCTGGCCGGCAAGCGCATCTGCAAGCAGAGCCTGCAACAGGAGACCGGCCTGCCGGTGGCGGATCTGCCCATCTATGGCATGGTGTGCCGGCTGACCGAGCAGAAGGGAGTTCACCTGCTGCTGCCGGTGCTGGACAAGTTTCTGCATCACAAGGTGCAGGTGGTGATCGTCGGCTCGGGGGATCCCTCCCTCGCAGCCCAGCTGCAGACCCTGGCGCAACAATTCCCGGACCGGCTCGCCTTCATCAACACCTATGACGACCGGCTCGCTCATCTGGTGGAAGCGGGTGCCGACTTCTTCCTGATGCCCTCCCTGTTCGAACCGTGTGGACTCAACCAGATGTACAGCCTGGCCTATGGCACCCTGCCGCTGGTGCGGGCCGTCGGCGGCCTGAAAGATACTGTGGTGGACTGGGATTCCGACCCGGAGCACGCCACCGGCTTCTGCTTCAACGATCCGACCGCCAACATCTTGCTCGATGCCATGCGCCGCAGCCTGCTCTACTACCTGCAGGATCCCGAGCAGTTTGCCCGGGTACAGCGCAACGCCATGAACACCCGCTTCAACTGGCTGGATTCGGTCACTCAATATGAGCAGATGTATCAGGACGCACTGGCCCGCCACTGAGGCAGATTGCTGAAGTTTTGTCCCCTTGATGCTGCTTTGAACGTCAACAGCGAAAAAAGTCCCCTTTGGCTGTTGACGCTCCTTCAAAACTCTATAGAATCCCCCACCGCAGTGATGCGAAGGTGGCGGAATTGGTAGACGCGCTAGCTTCAGGTGTTAGTGTCCCACGGATGTGAGGGTTCGAGTCCCTCTCTTCGCACCATTCATTATGCAAAAGGCCCATCACGAAAGTGACGGGCCTTTTGTTTTTACCCCTTGTTATGACTATGCTTTTGACGACTCACCGCCCATCGTCATGCCAAGGAACGCATATGATACTGGATACCGACATTCACAACTTCTACGAGCATCTGGTGCTCAAGGAGATTGAGAGACAGGGGCTCAACCAGAAGCTGAGCGCCAACCAGATGGCCGATCTCTGCTGCCTGACCCTGAACCAGCTGCCCTCCCACTACATTCGTCACGACGTCGACATGATCTACTTCCTGACCGATGCCAAGCGTACCGAGATGGAGAAAAACGTCATCGAGTCGCTCAAGCTGGCGCAAGAGAAGGTGCAAAGCGCCCCGGCCACTTCGTCATAACCAGGGCTGTTGCCAGATCAGGGCCGCGACTCCCGTCATACCGGCCACCGGCAGCAGGATCAGCGCAGGCCTCAGCCTGGGTTCCAGCATGACCCAGGCGGCCAGCAAGAAGCCCAGACTCCACATACCGTACGCCTTGTCCTGACCCCAGATCAGGATCGCCAGCAGCCCGATCAGCAGCATGGCTCTCACTATCCATCTCATGACACATTCCCCCTCACCAACTGATAACAATTATCATTTGTATTTTAGGAGTATGCAATCGGACTTTTCTATCGGAGTCGAATGTCCCATCGGGGCAAACAGAGCACTCAAAAACGGGTTATGAGATCAACTAATTTGTAAGTTTTTCAATCAAAACTGCATTTTTGCTAAATCAGTTGGGATTTGCCCCCCCAGGTTTGTGGTAGATTGCGGCCTCTTTTTGGGTGGGCCCCTCGGGATACGTGTATCCACAGGACGAGAGGGACTGACCTTGGCGAGCAAGAGTTTAGGAAGTATCTATGCAAAACCAACAAAACCACATCCGATTGCCGGGCATGTCGCAGGTGTTTGCCTGCCTGGCTATTTTCCTGGCCCTGGCCTTCTCCTTCACCAGCGTGCTCGACCTGCCAATCCAGTTGGCACTGTTCATCGCCTGGTTCGTCATCATGGGGCTCGGCATCAAGCTCGGCCATGATTACAAATCCCTGGAGCAGGCGGCCGTCGACGGCGTCGCCAAGGGGATGGGGGCCATCCTGATCCTGGTCTCCGTCGGGGCGCTGGTGGGCACCTGGATTGCCGGCGGCATCGTCCCCAGCATCATCTACTTCGGCCTCAAGGTGATTCACCCGTCCATCTTCCTGCTGGCAACCCTGATCATCTGTTCGCTGACCTCGCTGGCCACCGGCACCTCCTGGGGCTCGGCTGCCACCGCCGGCATCGCCATGATGGGGATCGGCCACAGCCTCGGCGTGCCCGCGCCGCTGGTGGCGGGTGCCGTGCTCTCCGGCGTCTACTTCGGTGACAAGCTCTCCCCGCTCTCCGACTCCGTGGTGCTGGCCTCGACCATGTCCAACGTCGACGTGATGGAACACATCAAGGGGATGCTGCCCATTAGCCTGTTCTCCTATGTCATCACCGCCGCCCTGTTCACCGTGGTCGGCATGCAGTACTCCGGCAACGTCAGCCTGGAGCAGGTCAACCTGGTGATGGAAGCGCTCGACAAGCAGTTCAACATCACCCCGCTGGCCATAGTCCCGGTGGTGCTGGTGCTGGGCCTCTTGGCCAACCGCAAGCCCGCCTTCCCGGTGATCAGCTTCGGCGCCCTGCTGGGCCTTGTCTGGGCCATCCTGTTCCAGGACATGGATCCGGTCAAGGCGATGCACTCCGCCTACAGCCCGTTTGCCATCACCTCCGGCGTCGACTTCATCGACAACATCCTGGGCCGCGGTGGCATGGAGTCCATGCTGGGCTCGGTGGCCGTCATCATCTTCGGCTTGGGCTTCGGCGGCCTGCTGGAGAAGGTCGGCATCCTGGAAGTGATCGCCAGCGCCTTCGAGAAGCGCATCAAGGGTGCCGGCAGCCTGACTACCCACACCATAGGCACCGCCTTCCTGGCCAACGTGTTCGGCTCGGCCATGTATGTGTCGCTGATCCTGACCCCCAAGATCATGGCCAAGAACTACGACCGGCTGGGACTGGCACGCAAGAACCTCTCCCGCAACGCCGAGTTCGGCGGCACCCTCACCTGCGGCATGGTGCCCTGGAGCGACAACGGCATCTTCATGGCCGGGGTACTGGGGGTGGCTACCCTCGACTACCTGCCCTACATGTGGCTCAGCTTCACCTGCATCATTGTGACCATCACCCTCGCCTATCTCGGCAAGGCGGTGAACCGGATCCCGGTGATCGAGGCTGCCAGCTCCCGCTAACCACCGGAAAAACCATGATAAAAGGCGCCAGCACGGCGCCTTTTATCTGGCCGCGATTCGAGGTTAAGCTGGCAGTCACCTTGATCGCACGCGGCAGGACGCCCAGATGAACTTCACCTTTCGCCAGATCCGCTATTTCGTGGCGGTGGCCGACAGCTTCTCGGTGAGCCGCGCCGCCGCCGAGCTGCACATCTCCCAGTCGGCGGTCACCAGCGCCATCCGCGAGCTGGAGACCGAGCTCGGCGCCGCCCTGTTCGAGCGCAATCCGCGCGGCGTCAGCCTCACCACCCAGGGTCACCAGTTTCTGCTGCACGCCCGGCGCATCCTCGGCGCCATGACCGAAGCCGGCCAGTCCCTCAAGGCGGTGGCCCAGCAGGATCAGGGGCGGCTCACCATAGGCGTGACCACGCTGGTGGCAGGCTACTACCTGTCGGAGGCGCTCGGCCGCTTTCGCCGCGCCTTCCCGGCGGTGCAGATCGAGGTAAAGGAGGATGAGCAGCCCTACCTCGAGCACCAGATCGTCAATGGCGAGGTGGACGTGGGGATCCTGATGACCAACCGCACCATCCGTCAGGAGGCGTTCGATACCGAGCTGCTGACCCGCTCGCCGCTGCGGGTCTGGCTCGCCGCCAACCACCCGCTCTGCGCCGAGTCGACCCTCTCTCTCAAAGCGCTCGGCGAGGAGCCCATGATCTCGCTGACCGCCGACCAGCTGGATCAGATCATCGGCGGCGGCCTGCGCCGCTACGGCATAGCGCCGCGCATCGTGCTGCGTACCGCCTCGGTAGAAGCGGTGCGCAGCCTGGTGGCGAGCCAGCTCGGGCTCGCCCTGCTGCCGGACTTTGCCTACCGCCCCTGGTCGCTGGAGCAGGAACGGGTCGAGGCCCGCGCCATCAAGGAGCCCATCCCCGCCATCGACATCGGCCTGGTGTGGCGGCGCGGCTCGCGGCTGGAGTGGACCGCCCGCGAGTTCATCGACATAGTGCGGGATCAGAGCCGGCTGCGGGCCCGTCAGCAGGTTTCTCGCTAACCGTTTCCGGAGACCGTATTGCCATAGAAATTCAGATTCATCTGCACTCGATATCGATTTAGCAGATACCTCTGGCGTTAAAAATTGAAATTCTCATTGCTCACGGCTTCTCCTACGCTCATGACTGGTTAACAGGATGTTAATTGTCAGCGTGGCATCACAACCGTGCCCGCCCCAGCAAGGAGAGCAAGATGAAACTGACCCCCCTCACCCTGGCCCTGATCCCCGCCCTGCTGGCAGGCCAGACTCAGGCTGCCCCCACCACCCTCGGCAAGGGTGAAGGCCAGCTCAACATCGTGGCCTGGGCCGGCTACGTGGAGCGCGGCGAGACCGACAAGAACTACGACTGGGTCACCGGTTTCGAGCAAGAGACCGGCTGCAAGGTCAACGTCAAGACGGCCGCCACCTCGGACGAGATGGTGGCGCTGATGAACGAGGGAGGCTTCGATCTGGTGACCGCCTCCGGCGACGCCAGCCTGCGCCTCATCGCCGGTGGCAAGGTGCAGGCACTCAACCTGGCGCTCATCCCGAGCTACGGCAAGATAGACCCCCGCCTGCAGAGTGCCCCCTGGCACACGGTGGACGGCAAGCACTACGGCGTGCCCTACCAGTGGGGCGGCAACATCTTGATGTACAACACCAAGGTGTTCCCCAAGGCGCCTGACTCCTGGAGCGTGGTGTTCGAGGAGCAGACCCTGCCGGACGGCAAGTCCAACAAGGGACGGGTGCAGGCGTTCGACGGCCCCATCCACATCGCCGATGCCGCCCTCTATCTGATGAGCCACCAGCCGGCGCTCGGCATCAAGGATCCTTACGAGCTGAACGAGGATCAGTACAAGGCCGCCCTCGACCTCTTGCGCCAGCAGCGTCAGCTGGTGGGACGCTACTGGCACGACGCCTTCGTCCAGATCGACGACTTCAAAAACGAGGGGGTGGTCGCCTCCGGCTCCTGGCCGTTCCAGGCCAACACCCTGATCGCCGACAAGCAGCCCATCGCCACGACGGTGCCCAAGGAGGGCGTCACCGGTTGGGCCGACACCAGCATGGTGCACAGCGAGGCGAAGAACCTCACCTGTGCCTATAAGTGGCTGGAGCACTCCCTCAACAACAAGCTGCAGGGGGATCTCGCCTCCTGGTTCGGCTCCGTCCCCGTAGTGCCAGCCGCCTGCGAGGGCAATGCCCTGCTCGGGAAAGAGGGGTGCAAAACCAACGGCATCGACAACTTCGATCGGGTGCGCTTCTGGCGTACCCCCGTCACCCAGTGCAAGAGCCAGGGGACCTGCGTTCCTTACTACCGCTGGGTCTCAGACTATATCGCCATCCTGGGTGGTCGCTGAGGTACCTCAGTAAATGCCGATATGGGGCCGGACAGGAGTCCGGCCCGCTTCCCACACAGACAAGGACGTCCCATGAATGCCGTACAATTTGACCGGGTCAGCCGCCACTATGGCGAGGTGAAGGCGGTCGACGACATCTCCTTCCAGATCCCGGCCGGCGAGTTTTTCACCCTGCTGGGGCCGAGCGGTTCCGGCAAGACCACCTGCCTGCGGATGATTGCGGGTTTCGAATACCCGAGCGAGGGGGAGATCCGGCTGTTCGGCGAGCCTTGCTCCACCGTGCCCCCCTACGATCGTAACCTCAATACCGTGTTTCAGGACTACGCCCTGTTTCCCAACATGGATGTGCGCGACAACATCGGCTACGGCCTGATGCTCAAGGGCGTCGCCAAGGCGGAGCGTTACCGCAAGGTGGACGAGATGCTGGAGCTGGTGCGCCTGCCCGGCGTCGGCAACCGCAAGCCGGGCCAGCTCTCCGGCGGCCAGCGCCAGCGCATCGCCATCGCCCGGGCACTGATCAACCAGCCGCGCATCCTGCTGCTGGACGAACCGCTCGGGGCACTCGACCTCAAGCTGCGCGAGCAGATGCAGCTCGAACTGAAAGCCTTGCAGCGCCAGCTCGGCATCACCTTCATCTTCGTCACCCACGATCAGCAGGAGGCGCTCTCCATGAGCGACCGCATCTGCATCTTCAATCAGGGCAAGATCGAGCAGATTGCCGCGCCGGATACTATCTACGACGCCCCCGCCACCCCCTTCGTCGCCCGCTTCGTCGGCACCGTCAACCTGTTCGAGGGGGAGCAGGCCCGCCGTCTGTGCGGCGATGCTAGCCAGATGATGGTACGCCCGGAGCGGATCCGGCTCGCCAAGGCCGGCACACCAGGCTGGTCCGGGGAGGTGCGCGAAGTGGAGTACCTCGGCCCCTTCGTGCGCTACCGGGTCGATCTCGGCGAGCAGCTCGAGCTCATCGTCAACCACCCCAACGAAGGCCAGGCCCGCCTGCCCCGTGGCGCCCGGGTCAGCCTCAGCTGGCCGGAGCAGGCGATCCATCGCCTGCACACCGCCCCTCTGGGAGCTCAACCATGAGCGCCCCCCACAGTGCGAGCCTTGCCATGAGCCAACCCACTGCCCCCCTCTCCTATCGGCCGCTGCGGCGCCTTTCCACCCTGCTCTACGGGCGGCCGGGTCTGTTGCTGGCCATCCTGCTCGGGCCGCCGTTGCTGTGGCTCGGCATCATCTATGTCGGCTCCCTGCTGATGCTGCTCTCCAACGCCTTCTTCGGGCTGGACGAGTTCAGCGGCCAGATCCGCCACGAGCTGGGGCTGCAGAACTTCGTCGCCCTGCTGCGGGCGGAGAACCTGGACGTGATCCTGCGCACCGTCGGCATGTCGCTGCTGGTGACCTTGGCCTGCGCCCTGCTCGGCTTTCCGGTGGCCTACTACATGGCGCGCTACACCAGCGGCAAGACCCGGGCCCTGTTCTACGTCGGCATCATGCTGCCGCTCTGGTCCAGCTATCTGGTGCGGGTCTACGCCTGGAAGCTGATCCTGGCCAAGGAGGGGGTCATCAGCTGGCTGGCAGATACTCTGGGACTGGACTGGCTGCTGGACGCCATCCTCTCGTTGCCGGTGATCGGCGGGCCGTCGCTGTCGTTCTCCCGCATTGGCACCTTCATCGTGTTCGTCTACGTCTGGCTGCCCTTCATGATCCTGCCTATCCAGGCGGCGGTGGAGCGGATCCCGCGATCCTTGCTGGAAGCGAGCGGCGATCTCGGCGCCACCCCGGCCCAGACCTTTCGCACCCTGATCCTGCCGCTCGCCCTGCCCGGCGTGGTGGCGGGCTCCATCTTCACCTTCTCTCTGACGCTGGGGGACTACATCATCCCCGGCATCATAGGCAACTCCACCATGTACATAGGCCAGGTGGTCTACATGCAGCAGGGTACGGCGGGCAACCTGCCCTTCGCCGCCGCCTTCTCGCTGGTGCCGATCCTCATCATCGCCATCTACCTCACCATCGCGAAACGCTTGGGGGCTTTCGATGCGCTTTGATACCCATGTGTCACTCATCCACACAAGTTCGCGGGTGCCCATCCTGATCATGGCTATTCACCTGACGACAGCGAAACGCTTGGGGGCTTTCGATGCGCTCTAATACCTCCATGAAACGGGACCATGGCAACCAGCCTTCCGGCCTGCTCAAGTACGCTGCCATCGGCGGCCTCTTGTTCCTGCACTTTCCGATCCTGTTCATCTTCCTCTACGCCTTCACCAGCGAGAGCAAGAGCTATCAGTTCCCGCCCCCCGGCCTGACCCTCAAGTGGTTCGAGGTGACCCTCAACCGCCCCGACGTGTGGCGCGCCATCCAGCTGTCGCTGGAGGTAGCGGGGCTGGCGACGCTGGCCGCCATGGTACTCGGCACTCTGGCGGCGGGGGCCATCGCCCGCAGCCGCTTCTTCGGCCAGGAGGTGGTGTCGCTGTTGCTGGTGCTGCCCATCGCCCTGCCCGGCATCGTCACCGGCATCGCGCTGCGCTCCGCTTACGGGGTGATGGAGATCCCCTTCAGCTTCTGGACCATCGTCATCGGTCACGCCACCTTCTGCGTGGTGGTGGTCTACAACAATGCCCTGGCGCGCTTTCGCCGCACCAACCAGAGCCTCATAGAGGCGTCGATGGATCTCGGGGCCGACGGCTTCCAGACCCTGCGCTACGTGATCCTGCCCAACCTCGCCACCGCCCTGCTGGCGGGGGGCATGCTGGCGTTCGCCCTCAGCTTTGACGAGGTGATCGTCACCACCTTCACCGCCGGCCAGCAGACCACGCTGCCGATCTGGATGTATCAGGAGCTGATCCGGCCACGGGACAGGCCGGTCACCAACGTGGTGGCGCTCATCATAGTGGCCTTCACCACCATTCCCATTCTGCTTGCCTACTACCTCACCCGCGACGGCCAGGACGTCGCTGGCAGTGGCAAATAACGACTCAACGCGTGCGCAAGGATGCAACCATGAAACTCTCTACCCAACTCTTGATCGACGGTCAGTTCGTCACCGGTGACGGCCAGGCCGAGCCCATCCTCAACCCGGCCACCGGGGAACTTCTTGCCTCGGTGCCCGAAGCCTCGTTCGAGCAGGTGAACCGGGCGGTGAACGGTGCCCAGCGCGCCTTCGCCCAGTGGAGCCGCACCACCCCGGCGAGCCGCAGTACCCTGCTGCTGCGCCTGGCCGACGCCATCGAGCGCCACGCCGAGGAGTTTGCGGCGCTCGAATCCCTCAACTGCGGCAAACCCTATCTGGCGGTGCTCAATGACGAGCTGCCGGCGGTGGTGGACTGCTTCCGCTTCTTCGCCGGCGCGGCTCGCTGCCTGCAGGGGCCGCTGGCGGGGGAGTACATCGAGGGGCACACCAGCATGATCCGCCGCGACCCCATCGGGGTGGTGGGCAGTATCGCCCCCTGGAACTATCCGCTGATGATGGCGGCCTGGAAGATGGCCCCCGTGCTCGCCGCCGGCAATACGGTGGTGCTCAAGCCCTCCGAGCAGACCCCGCTCACCGCCCTGCGCCTGGCGGAGCTCGCCAGCGAGCTCTTCCCGCGCGGCGTCATCAATATCGTCTGCGGCCGGGGCGAGAGCGTGGGGGCGCCGCTGGTGGAGCACCCGCTGGTGCGCATGGTGTCGCTCACCGGTGACATCGCCACCGGCCAGAAGATCCTGCAGAGTGCCGCCCGCACCATGAAGCGCACCCACCTGGAGCTGGGGGGCAAGGCACCGGTCATCATCTTCGACGATGCGGATCTGGAGGCCGTGGTGGCCGGCATTCGCACCTTCGGCTTCTACAACGCCGGCCAGGATTGCACCGCCGCCTGCCGCATCTATGCCCAAGGCAAAATCTACGACAAGTTCGTCGCCGCCATGACCGAAGCGGTCGCCTCCATCAAGGTGGGAGGTCCGCGCGAGGAGGGGGTGGAGATGGGGCCGCTCATTTCGGACCGGCAGCGCAACCGGGTGGCCAGCTTCGTGGAGCGGGCCCAGAGCAGCGGTCACGTGGAGGTGACGGCGGGGGGCAAGATCCGCCCGGGCAACGGCTTCTTCTTCGAGCCGACCCTGATCGCCCATGCCCGCCAGGAGGATGAAATAGTGCGGCGCGAAGTGTTCGGCCCAGTGGTGTCGGTAACTCGCTTCAACGACGCCGAGCAGGTGGTGCAGTGGGCCAACGACTCGGACTACGGCCTCGCCTCCTCGGTCTGGACCCGGGATCTCGGCCTTGCCAGCAAGGTAGCCAGCCACCTGCAGTACGGCTGCACCTGGATCAACACCCACTTCATGCTCACCTCCGAGATGCCCCACGGCGGCATGAAGATGTCCGGCTACGGCAAGGATCTCTCCCTCTACGCGCTGGAGGATTACACGGTGCCGCGCCACATCATGCTCAAGCTGTGAAACCCGGACAGCCGAAGACGAAAAGCAGAAGGTCCCGCATGGCGGGGCCTTCTCTCTGAGCACTCTGCATCTTTACGTCACTGTGGCGATCATGGCCGGGGACGGTACCGGTCGTACCGGTGCAGTCTGCGGCCATCGCGCCAGGGCGTCGTCAGCTTAGCGCTGCTTGCCGCTGCCGATACCGAACGGAATGCGGTAGTCACTGCTCTGATCACCCAGGCTCACGGTCAGGTTGCCCTGGGTGCGGCTCGGGATCTGCACTTGCTGGGTGCCCATCAGGTTGGCATGGACGGAGGCAACCACATCACCAGACTCGTCACGCACTTCCAGCATGGGGTTGGCCTTGCCTTCGACGGCGGCGGTCGCGTGCCAGTTCACAAACAGCACGCCCGGGGCGGCGTTGAAGTCAGCCGGAACGGAAGCCTGGGCGAGACCTGCGGTCATCAGGCCTGCAACGGCCAGCATCTTGATTACGTTTTTCATGTTCATTCACTCTCTTGGTTTTTATGTCATTGCCTGGGCCGACGGGCCCGAATCAATGCATCCTTGCAAGAGGTTATTCAAATAGTGTGTTGTTCTTTCACCCTTAACCATCCCCTCATATGAGCGAGGCGTGGCGCGGCTTCTGAGGTATGATCGCCATCCTTGACCAGCTAATACC